>JAZGEP010000113.1:0-2311 GCA_036478815.1 Methylococcales bacterium | reverse complement strand
TCATACGCTTCAGCAAATGGTGGTGGCCGTGCCGGTATTATCGAAACCTCTTTTCAGGAAGAAACTGAAACTGACCTGTTTGGAGAACAAGCAGTCCTGTGTGGTGGTGCGACAGCATTGGTACAAGCTGGTTTTGAAACGCTTGTTGAAGCAGGTTACGCTCCAGAAATGGCTTATTTTGAATGCTTACACGAGCTGAAACTAATAGTTGATCTGATGTATGAAGGCGGCATTGCCAACATGCGTTATTCAATTTCGAATACAGCTGAATATGGGGATTTAACACGTGGCCCACGCATTGTCACTGATGAAACCAAACAGGAAATGCGCAAAATCCTTACCGAAATTCAAAATGGCGAATTTGCGCGTGAATTTATTATGGAAAATCAGGCTGGGGCTGCAACGCTGAAAGCCAAAAGACGTTTGGGACGTGAGCATCAGATTGAAGAAGTTGGCGCTAAACTGCGAGATATGATGCCCTGGATTAAAGCCAACAAGATTGTTGATCAGAGTAAGAACTAGAACGAAAGAGTTGGTAAGGAACGTGCAAGCAATAACTTCAACAACTGACTTGTCTTTTTGTCCGTTTTCGGCGTTGCAGCAACAGTTACATAGCTCACTAGAGCTAAGTTTCTGCTTCTTGAAGACAAACAACTATTTTGACATAAACTGGCCTGCGCCAGTTGTCAAAGTTATTGCTTGCACGTTCCTAAGTTTAGATTTATTGCTAGCGACCAGCGAAACCATGCAAGGCAGGTTAGATGCATCAGGATGAAGACAGCGTTGAGGTGATATCCACAGATGAACAATCTAGTGGCAGGCGGCGGCGCAGAGGAATCTACCTGTTACCGAATCTGTTAACGACAGCAGCTTTATCTTGTGGTTTCTTTGCGATTACGTCGGCAATCAATGGTCGTTATGAAAATGCAGCGATCGCAATTATTGTTGCCTTGATACTGGATGGTCTGGATGGACGTGTTGCCAGATTAACCAACACCCAGAGCGACTTCGGCGCACAATACGATAGTATGGCCGATGTGGTTTCGTTTGGTGTTGCCCCGGCAATATTGATGTACACATGGGCGTTGGCGCCACTGGGTAAACTGGGCTGGATTGCTGCCTTTGTACACATGGCTGGTGGCGCGTTACGATTGGCTCGCTTTAATGTGCAACTTGAAGTCGATGATAAACGTTTTTTTCAAGGCTTACCAAGCCCGGCGGCTGGATCAGTACTGGCGTGTTTTGTTTGGGTTTCGTTTGAATATGAATTTGGTTATAGCTGGTTACCGTATGCGATATTAATATTGACTGCAGCGACAGGTTTGTTGATGGTCAGTAATTTGCGTTACCATAGTTTCAAAGATATTGATTTGCGTGGAAAAGTTCCATTTATCGTGGCTTGCGGAGTGATGCTGGCGTTTTCGATTATTTTCGCACATCCACCTGCAACCTTATTCTTGTTGTTTTTTGGGTATGCGTTGTCCGGGCCTTTGCATACGGCGCTGGTAATCTACAAAAAGCGTAAATTGCGAATCGATAATTGATTGCACTTTCTAGTTAATCGCATTTGCAAGTGATTTGTATACAAAAGCTGGGAGTATCAAAAATTAATGGATTTCGACACAGCTGGATCAACGTCCTTATTCAATTACCCCCAAAATCCACGGTAGGATGCGGTGAGGCACGAACAGCATCAATAAATGAGGTTGAGCTGTGCCGAACGTTTGTCGAAAGCTCGATAAAATGTCACGCTTTTGACCAAAGTCAATATTAAAACCAAGCGCTTCTATTGATGCGGTTCGTGCCTCACCACATCCTACCAGTGATGTAGGCGCAATGAAGCACTGCTGCAGAACCCATTGCAGCCAGAAGGTATCGAATAAAGCTAGGATGAAAGTATTATTTCGATAGCTAAGTACTAGTCTTGTTGAAAAATATAAGCTAGAATTAAAGTCTACGTCACTATAGAACACTGGGTCTTTACGACCTTTATGGATTATCGATTCAGAACTTAAATGAAACAAGTACGTTTTTCAATTTATCCTGTCACAATAACGTCATATCGCACGTTACCTCTGCTATCTGCAGTGCTCCTGCCCTGATGGGCACTCATATCTAGCACTCAGCGTTTTCTGTTTTTTTATTCTATTTAAGTTCGAGCAAGCATGGAATACATGCTTAGAGGTAACTGTATGTCTGATCAATTAATTATTTTCGATACCACCTTGCGTGACGGGGAACAAAGCCCTGGCGCATCCATGACCCGTGATGAAAAAGTACGCATTGCCAAAGCGCTTGAGCGCTTGAAAGT
>JAZGEP010000112.1:0-10428 GCA_036478815.1 Methylococcales bacterium | reverse complement strand
GCAGGATTTGTGTTTCTGTCCGAACTATCTCAAAAGGCGCATAGTCATTCTACGCAACGATTGAGATTGCGTTGGTCAGGAGCAAAAAGACAAGCAAGGTTGGTAACTTTATTTCGTCAAACCACCTTAGTTGTCTCCGCTACAACATGAATACTTCAAGGCACAATTAATCAGCAGCGCTAACTATTACACAATTATTTCTTAACAACAGTCTCAGCTCAGGTACAGATCAGAAAATGCAAGAGTTTCAACGTATCAGCCGTTTACCTCCCTATGTATTTAACGAAGTTAATGAGCTTAAAGCACAAGCCCGCGCTCGTGGCGAAGATATCATTGATGTAGGAATGGGTAACCCGGATCAGGCGCCTCCGAAACATGTTATTGATGCATTGGTGCAAGCTGCCCAGAAAGAACATACCCACCGCTATTCCTGGTCAAAAGGTATACCAAGATTACGCAAGGCAATTTGTGGCTGGTACAAGCATCGTTTTGATGTTGATCTTGATTACGAAACAGAAGCCATTGTCACCATTGGCTCCAAGGAAGGACTGGCGCATCTGGCATTAGCCATCGTGGGGCCTGGTGATGCAGTGTTAGTACCTAATCCGGCTTATCCTATACATCCCTATGGAATGGTGATTGCTGGTGCCGATATACGCCATGTACCAATGGGTCCAGGGATTGATTTCTTCGATGAACTTGAAAAAGCCATAAAAACAACCTGGCCATCGCCTAAGGTATTAATTCTCAACTTTCCTGGCAACCCCACAACCCAATGTGTAGAGCTTGAGTTTTTTGAGAAAATTGTAGAGATTGCCAAAGAATATAATATTCGTGTTGTTCATGATATCGCCTATGCTGACATTGTTTTTGATGGCTATGTTGCGCCATCAATTCTGCAAGTGCCAGGTGCTAAAGAGGTTGCTGTAGAGTTTTTCTCGTTATCAAAAAGTTATAATATGCCGGGCTGGCGGGTAGGTTTTATGTGTGGCAATCAAGAGCTGGTATCAGCGCTGGCACGCATCAAGTCTTATCTGGATTACGGTATGTTTACGCCAATTCAGGTTGCAGCGATTACTGCATTGGAAGGCCCACAAGACTGTGTTGCCAATATTCGTGACATGTACTGCAGTCGTCGTGATGTATTGTGTGATGGACTTAATGGAGCAGACTGGACGGTTGATAAACCTAAAGCAACCATGTTTGTCTGGGCACAAATTCCAGAACAATACCGGAGCATGGGATCGTTGGGTTTTTCCAAAAAGTTATTATTGGATGCAAAAGTCGCAGTCTCACCGGGTATCGGTTTTGGTGAATTCGGTGACGACCATGTGCGTTTCAGCCTGATCGAAAATGAACATCGTACACGACAAGCAGTGCGTGGTATTCGCAATATGTTTCGCAAAGATAACGCTGTATAATCGCTACAATTATCATAATGATTGAATGGGGAAAGGTATTTTGGATCCGGTAAGAATTGGGCTTCTGGGGCTTGGTACCGTTGGTGGCGGAACGGTCAATGTTTTAAGCAGAAACGCACAGGAAATTGGCAGGCGAGCCGGACGCGACATTATTGTCACCCGCGCTTCTGCCAGAAATCTGAATGCAACAAGAATTTGTAGTACCGATGGCATTCAACTAACCACCGACCCATTCGAAGTTGTTGATGCACAGGATGTGGATATTGTCGTCGAGCTAATCGGTGGTGATACACTGTCAAAAGATCTGGTGATCAAAGCCATCAATAATGGCAAACATGTGGTTACTGCTAACAAAGCACTGATTGCATTACACGGTAATGAAATCTTCGCTTTAGCCCAGCAACACGGTGTCATGGTCGCTTTTGAAGCAGCGGTTGCTGGTGGGATCCCGATTATCAAAGCGATCCGTGAAGGACTGGCAGCTAACCAGATTCAATGGCTGGCTGGTATTATCAACGGTACAAGTAATTTTATTCTCACTGAAATGCGTGATAAAGGCCGGGACTTTGCCGATGTTCTGGCAGAAGCACAGGCTTTAGGTTACGCAGAAGCCGATCCTACCTTTGATGTTGAAGGCATTGATGCCGCACATAAGTTAACCATACTGGCAGCGATCGCTTTTGGTATACCGCTACAGTTCGAGAAAGCCTATACAGAAGGCATACGCCAGATTACAGCAGATGATGTTGTTTATGCAGAACAACTTGGGTACCGCATTAAACATTTAGGTATTGCACGTAAAACTGATGTTGGCATTGAGCTTCGAGTGCATCCAGCACTGGTTCCTGAGCGCCGTTTGCTTGCGAATGTTGACGGCGTAATGAATGCTGTTGTGGTACAAGGTGATGCGGTTGGCCCAACCTTGTATTACGGAGCAGGCGCAGGTGCCGAACCAACGGCATCGGCTGTGGTTGCAGATATTGTCGATGTGGTACGAGTGATGACCAGCGACCCTGAACATCGAGTGCCACATTTGGCTTTTCAGCCTGATGCCTTGTCCGATTTGCCAGTATTATCAATTGACACTATCCATGTTGCTTATTATCTTCGGCTCTATGCTGAAGACAAACCTGGTGTACTGGCTGATATTACACGTATTCTGGCTGATAACGGCATTAGCATTGAAGCTGTCATTCAGAAAGAACCCACTGCAAGTGAAAATAAATTACCTGTTATCTTGTTAACTCAGACAGTCCAGGAAAAACAAATGATGACTGCGCTGGTAAAAATTGAAGCGTTAGCCTCTGTCAGTGGAAAAGTCACCCGAATTCGGGTTGAGACATTAAAATAAAACCCATCCAGACCATATCAGAAATATGCTAGTGATAAATATGTAAGTGGCTGCGCAAATAGGTAGGGTGCATTGCATGCACCTTAAGGAGTGAGGATTTAATAACTTCCGGAAGTTTGACGTAGCATTTTGGTTTCACAGGAGTGCTGATAAAGCAGGCGCATAGCGGGCTATGTAACTATTTTATGAGTGCTTCTGTGGAGCCAAAAGGCAAGTCGAAATCCGGAAGTTATTAAATCCTCACTCCTAAGCACTAATGCGACAACAAAATGCTTTAGTGGAATTTGGCGCTTACAATGCACCCTACACAGTGATATCACTTAGTAAATTATCACTACCAGAAATACAAACATTGAGGATAAAATGTCTGCGCTAAATCGCTATACAGGTTTGTTACAACGCTATGCGGATCGCTTGCCAGTCCAGAACGGAATGCGTTATATCAGTTTGTGTGAGGGTAATACACCACTGATACGACTGGAAAATATTCCTTCGATAATTGGTAAAGATGTCACTATTTACGCCAAATTTGAAGGCTTAAATCCGACCGGGTCTTTCAAAGACCGGGGGATGACCATGGCCGTTACCCAAGCTGTGCATGAAGGCAGTCGTGCGATTATTTGTGCATCAACCGGTAATACTTCTGCGTCTGCTGCTGCTTATGCAGCACGTGCGCAAATCAAAGCATTTGTATTAATTCCAGAAGGCAAAATTGCCATGGGTAAACTTGCCCAGGCAATGATGCACGGTGCCGAGATTATCCAGATCAAAGGCAATTTTGACGATGGCATGCGTTTGGTTAAGGAAGTTGCCGAAACTGCACCGGTATCGATTGTTAACTCGATTAACCCGTTCCGTATTGAAGGGCAAAAAACAGCAGCTTTTGAGATTATTGATGAACTGGGTCTATGCCCCGATTTCCATTGTTTACCAGTGGGAAATGCTGGCAACATCACCGCATACTGGCGTGGATACAAGGACTATGCAACCACAACCAATGGCATCGCCGCTGTTGTTGATAAAACACCGGTGATGTGCGGTTATCAGGCAGCCGGTGCTGCTCCATTTATTAAAGGCGAGATGATCGATCATCCAGAAACAGTCGCTACAGCAATTCGCATTGGCCATCCTCAAAGCTGGGATTACGCATGGCAGGCGAATAAGGAAAGTGGCGGCTGGTTTGATGCTTTTACTGATGCTGAGATTCTCAAAACCCAAAAGTTACTTACAAAGCAAGAGGGTATATTTTGTGAACCTGCATCGGCAATATCAGTAGCTGGTGCAATTAATGATATTTCATCTGGAAAAATTCCAGAAGGGAGTGTGGTAGTTTGCACGTTAACTGGGAACGGTTTAAAAGATCCAGATACGGCTATTGGGCAATGTGCGACGAATCCTGTCGCGATTGAGGCTGAGCGTGGTGCTGTGGAAAAAGTGATTGTTAGTGCGCTCTAAAGGATTTTTGCTGTTTACTCCCATGCTCCAGCGTCACTGCCATTAAGTTAAGGGAATTAACAATTGTAGAGTGCATTCTATGCACCAAATGATGCGGCACTACGGCTACTTTTGGTGCATGGAATGCACCCTGTTTTAGATGCCGCTGATGCAAGGTCGTAAAAACATTGTAAAGATCACAAGAACTTATAAGGTTTTTTATTAAAATCAAATTATCATTATCTGTAGAGCTGACTTTATCAAACTTAACTGTTCTCGCATTCCAAACTAATCAAGCAAAGACAATAAATCCATGCGTGTAGCCAAAAAAATGCTCAGGCGAGAGGTTTCACCCAGCACTGACGATGCTCTGGCAACATTAAACCCAGTACTGCAAGCAATCTACAAAGCACGCAACATCAGTTCTATTGACGAGCTGGACTATTCATTCAAACAACTACCATCACCACAATCCATGTTAGGTATGGAGACTATGGTTGATGTGTTATGTGAGGCTTTGGCCGAACAACAAAAGATTGTTATCGTTGCCGATTTCGACGCAGATGGTGCAACCAGTTGTGCGGTTGCGAAAATCGGGCTGGAGTTACTTGGTGCTCGTCATGTTAACTATGTCATTCCTGACCGTTTTAAGTTTGGCTATGGGCTAACCCCTGAGATTGTTGATGTAGCATTACAACTCAAGCCGGATATTTTAATTACCGTGGATAACGGCATCAGCAGTATTGAAGGTGTTGCCAGAGCGCGAGATCATAAACTCAAAGTATTAATTACTGACCACCATCTGCCTGGCGATGAGTTACCGCAGGCTAATGCGATTGTTAATCCGAATCAAGTCGGCTGCCAATTCCCTAGTCGAAATCTTGCCGGTGTCGGCGTGATTTTTTATGTGTTACTCGGTTTGCGTAAACGCTTGCGTGACAATCATTGGTTTGAGCAACAAAATCTTCAACAGCCGAATCTTGCTCAATTGCTGGATTTAGTGGCTTTGGGAACGGTTGCGGATGTTGTGCCGTTGGATGCGGTGAATAGAACATTCGTTTACCAGGGATTACAACGCATTAAAGCGGGGCAAGCTCGTGTAGGTATTGCAGCACTTGCTGCGATTGCAGGACGTGAGTTAGCTACCTTAAGCAGTGCTGATCTCGGTTTTGCGATTGCTCCTCGTCTTAACGCGGCTGGGCGGCTACAGGATATGAGTCTTGGTGTGCAATGTTTGTTGACTGATGATATGAGTCGTGCAAAGCAAATCACTGAGGAACTTGATACGCTGAATAGTCAGCGCCGTGTCATAGAAAATGACATGAAAGCGGATGCACTGGTACATTTAAACCAACTAGCCAAAATAACTCATCCAGATCATCGTAAAGCTCTATGCCTGTATCAACCAGGCTGGCATCAAGGTGTTATTGGGATATTAGCATCACGTATTAAAGATGATTTGCATAAACCCGTAATCGCGTTTGCTGAAGCAGATAATGGAGAGCTGAAAGGCTCTGGTCGCTCAATACCCGGACTACATTTGCGCGATGTTTTGGCCGATATTGCAACCCAACATCCGCAATTGCTGATTCGTTTTGGTGGACATGCGATGGCGGCTGGTTTAACTCTAAAAAAAGATGATTTGGAGTTATTTGATCACGCATTCAATCAAGCTGTTGTTAATCGTTTTGAGTATCTTGAATCAGAACCAATTGTATATACAGATGGAGAGCTTAGCAAAGAATTATTGGGTATTGAATTTGCCGAATTGCTTGAACAATCAGGACCTTGGGGGCAAGGTTTCTCAGAACCGGTTTTTGAAGGTCGATTTAAAGTAATCAATGTTAGAATATTGAAAGAAAAACATGTAAAGTTAGAACTGCAAATGATTGACGCTGAGCTTAGCTTTGATGCAATTGCTTTTAATGTAAATCAGATAGAACAATGGCTGGGTTATCAGCAGATAGAAATTGCATATCGATTACAGGTTAATCGTTTTCGACAACGTAAAACGGCACAACTTTTGATTGAATACTTACATAATGTTATATCAAGAGGAAGTGAACAAAATCTGGTTAGCAATTGTCTATAGTACTATCTTATCTACTAACCTGAAACAAACAAAACAAGAATTATAGTCATGACCGAAAAAAAACATCGAATGAGGGGAAACCCCAGTCTTAGTGACGCATTCTCGGGTATGGATTATGAAATCGAACCCAAGATGGTCGAAGTCTGGAATGGAACACGAATTGCCTGGGCCGTTGCCATTCTTTCTGCGTTGATAATTATCCCGATTGTTTATTTGTTGTATAACAGCTACTGGAGTGAATCAAGCAATCAGACCGAAACCACTGTTGAAAATACTCAACAGTCACAGTCCCGGCTAGAAGTGGCATCAGCACAGGATACGCCTGTGGTCATCAAGGCACCAGACTTAACTGCTCAAACTGGTTTGTCGTCTTCACAGTCGTCTATTGACAACGCTACCAGAGCTCTCCTTGAGCAACAAAGCCTTAGTGAAGTTTCTGCGAGTATACACAAAAACAAGACTGAAAAATTAAAGAGTGAAAAATTAGAGGAAAGTGAGGTTGCTGCTGAGCCAATCATAGCGGCCAAAACCGCAGAGATAACAAGCGCAGCTGAGAGCCAAAAACTTCAGCCAAAATTAATAGACAAGTCTGATGAACAGCAAAAAATACTCTCCGAAGCTGAAGAGCGTGTGGAAAATCCAACAATAACCAGCGTAACAACATCACCTCCAGTCCTAAATACCCCACAAGCAGTTGAAGATGATCATCAATTAGCGACTAATCCTGTAGATCAAGCCGAGTTGAAATCCAGCCTTGATGAACAACAATTAGTATCAGACGGTGAGGAAATTTTATCAGCACAAACTACAGATGATGTTGATACACAAACATCACCGCCTCCTGTCATTGAAGCAGACATGCAACTGGATGATGAATACCATGGTCAATCAGAGCATGTTAATCGTGCGCATTTGGTTAGAGTCGTTCGCAATCTCGAACCAGTTGGTGAGGATATACAGTCAGTAACTCTGATGGAAGGTCAGCCACGGAGATTAGCTTACTTCACTGAAATCAAAGGTCTGGGTGGTCAAAATATTACTTACCGATGGCTGTATGAAGGTCAGTTGGTGTTTAGTAAAAAGGTTGCTGTTACTGGTAACTACACATGGCGCAGTTACATCAGCAAACTGCTTGTCGCATCGATGGCAGGTCAGTGGGTTGTTGAACTAAGAGATGATCAAAATAAATTGTTGGTGCAAGAAAACTTCGAAGTTTTATCTGGCTCAGAATAGTCTGATAGCGCAACCTTTTTCACAGCAGGAGGCTTTCTATTCTCGGGCAGCCTCCTAGCCATCGCAACAGTGACTGTGCTAAGTATCTCAACAAGCTATTTGCCAAGTTTATTAGCAATTTTGAGCACCAGAAAAGCGGCCATTAAATAAACAATTCCTAAAGAGATAGCGATGATCGGTAGCCAATGAGTATTGGTTTCAAGCGTTTGTTTAGGAATGAAGATTACCGCAAAATGTGCAATTGACAGTATGCTTATAAAGCTACCAGCATATTTTAAAATCTTACTCAAACGATGTGAAGACATCTTTTGATTTGTCGTGTCATTGTTGTTGGTGACAACGGGGTCGATTTTTTTCTTCTTTTCATTTCTAGAGCGTTCCCGCGCTTTGCTTTTCTCTTGCTTCTTGTAAGCCTCTATGCCTTTTGCTATGCCTTGTGAGATTAACTGAGTTTCTTTTTTTGATTGCTCCGGTGACTGTGTGGCTTTGGCTATTTTCATTGCTTCGTCTTTAATAGCCAGCGCGGCCTGGGCTTCAAAGGAAAGCGGTTTATCCTGATGTTTTTTATTTGACATTAATCCACCTTGTAAATCAGTTCATATCCATCATTGCAAGCGAGCAATAGAATGGTCTTTCAGAGCATGTTTCTCATGAAATACCATGCACTGTGAATATTGAAATTACATGATATGAAAATATAATATAATTAGCCAGCCCAGAATACACAAACTGACTTTAACAGGATTTGATATGACCAACCACTCGCTCCGTTCCGCTTTATTTGAAACACAGCTTGAACAGCGCATTTTATTGTTGGATGGGGCAATGGGCACAATGATCCAGCGCTACAAGCTTGAAGAGGACGATTACCGAGGTGATCGTTTTGCTGATTGGGCATCTGATCTAAAAGGCAATAATGATTTACTGTCATTGACGCGTCCAGAGATTATTCAGGCCATTCATCGTGCCTATCTTGAAGCCGGTGCTGATATTCTCGAAACCAATACATTCAATGCGACCAAGGTGGCGATGGCTGATTATTCCATGGAGCATCTAGCACGTGAGATGAATGTTGAGTCGTCACGTTTGGCGCGAGAGGTTGCCGATCAGCTTACTGCAGAAAACCCAGACAAACCACGTTTTGTGGCGGGTGTATTAGGCCCCACCAACCGTACGGCTTCAATTTCTCCAGATGTCAATGATCCTGGATTCCGTAACATCAATTTTGATACTTTGGTGGAATCATATACTGAAGCCATTGATGGATTAATCGAAGGTGGTGCAGATCTGCTGCTTGTAGAAACCGTTTTCGATACTTTAAATGCCAAAGCAGCTTTGTTTGCAATAGAAACCTATTTTGAGGACAAAGGCATCAAGCTGCCGATTATGATTTCCGGCACCATTACTGATGCATCAGGCCGTACCTTAACTGGACAGACTGGTGAAGCATTCTGGAATTCTTTGAATCATTGTAACCCCATCTCTTTTGGTCTGAACTGTGCGCTGGGAGCCAAAGAGCTGCGCCCACACATCGAGGAATTCTCGGCTATTTGCAATACCTATGTTTCTGCACATCCAAATGCTGGTTTGCCCAATGAATTTGGTGAATACGACGAATCCCCAGAAGATATGGCAACCGATGTCGAAGAATGGGCTGCCAGTGGTTTTCTGAATATTATTGGTGGCTGCTGCGGTAGCTCACCAGAGCATATTGAAGCGATTGGGAAAGCCGTAGCAAAATATCCGCCTCGCAAGATTCCAGATATTCCCAAAGCGTGCCGTTTATCGGGATTAGAGTCGATGAATATCGAACAAGGTGATTTGTTTGTCAATGTTGGCGAGCGCACCAATGTCACTGGATCTGCACGATTTCGTAAACTCATTGAAGCCGAAGACTACGAAGCTGCACTGAACGTTGCGCTTCAGCAGGTTGAAAATGGCGCGCAGATTATCGATATTAATGTCGATGAAGGCATGCTGGATTCCAAAGCGGTGATGGTGCGTTTTCTCAATCTGGTTGCATCTGAACCCGATATTTCTAAAATCCCGATCATGATTGACTCATCAAAATGGGATGTGATTGAAGCCGGTTTAAAATGCGTGCAAGGTAAGAGTGTTGTTAACTCGATCTCTATGAAAGAGGGTGAGGATGCGTTTCGTAAGCATGCCATGCTAGTGCGACGCTATGGTGCAGCCGTTGTGGTGATGGCTTTTGATGAGGACGGTCAGGCAGATACTAAAGAACGCAAAGTAGAAATTTGTACGCGTGCTTATCAAATCCTGACTGAGGATATTGGTTTTCCACCCGAAGATATTATCTTCGATCCTAATATATTCGCAGTTGCAACGGGTATTGAAGAACATAATCGCTATGGACTGGATTTTATCGAAGCTGTTGAAATCATCAAGAAAACATTACCGTATGCGTTAACATCAGGCGGTGTTTCCAATGTGTCGTTCTCGTTTCGCGGCAATAATTTTATGCGCGAAGCGATTCATGCAGTGTTTTTATATCACGCTATTCGGGTTGGTTTTGATATGGGCATTGTCAATGCTGGACAATTATCAATCTACGAGGATATTCCAGAGCAGCTTCGCGATTGCATTGAAGATGTGGTTCTTGCTAGAGACCCGGAAGCCACTGAAAACCTGCTTGAACTGGCTGAAAACTATCGCAACAAAGGCGCAAAAAAAGATGATAAACAAGATCTTGAATGGCGCGACTGGCCGATTGAAAAACGCATAGAACATGCTTTGGTAAAAGGTGTTACAGAATTCATCGAGGCTGATGCAGAACTGGCACGTGTTGAGCTGGGCAATCCTCTGTTTGTTGTTGAAGGCCCCTTAATGGCCGGCATGAACGTGGTTGGAGACTTGTTTGGAGCTGGTAAAATGTT
>JAZGEP010000111.1:0-5293 GCA_036478815.1 Methylococcales bacterium | reverse complement strand
TACCGGCGGTTTTGCGGTGACCCACCGTATGCTTAAAATGTTCCAGAAATAAGGAGATTTCAACATGAGTGAAGGATTAATTACCGTATCCTATATTACGGCGACAGTATTATTTATTCTGGCATTGGGTGGGCTGAGCAATCAGGAAAGCGCGCGGCGCGGCATCATCTACGGTATCGTCGGTATGGTGCTAGCTGTAGGCGCTACCATCCTTGACCCTGGCGTGTCTTCAATAACCATGATTATTATTGCCATGGCAATTGGTGGTTATATCGGTTTGCAGCTGGCGAAAAAAGTCGCCATGACCGAAATGCCGGAGCTGGTAGCTATTTTACACAGCTTGGTTGGTCTGGCTGCCGTACTGGTTGGCTATGCAACGTTTCTGGATCCAAACAACAATATGGTAGGCGCTGAAAAAACCATTCATGAATTGGAGATATTTGTTGGCATCTTCATTGGCGCAGTCACCTTTTCAGGCTCAGTGATCGCTTTCGGAAAACTCAGTGGCAAGATCAGTGGTAATCCGGCACTGTTGCCTGCGCGTCACTGGCTTAATTTGCTGGTGGTGATCTTCACAGTTGTTCTTGGCAGTTTTTTTCTTGCCGGAGCAGAAGATGGCGGTGGTACATTTCCATTGGTGATAATGACATTACTGGCAATGATATTCGGCGTACATTTGGTGATGGCGATTGGTGGAGCAGATATGCCAGTTGTAGTCTCAATGCTAAACAGCTACTCAGGATGGGCTGCTGCTGCAACCGGGTTTATGCTCTCCAATGACTTGCTGATCGTTACCGGTGCATTAGTTGGTAGTAGTGGTGCGATTTTGAGCTACATCATGTGTCGTGCGATGAACCGCAACTTTTTAAGCGTAATTGCTGGTGGGTTTGGATCTGACGGTGGCGGCCCTGCAGCAACTGTCGAAGGAGAAGTGGTTGCAACAGACGCGGATGAAGCTGCAGAAATGCTTGCTGATGCCAAGGAAGTGATGATTATTCCTGGTTACGGAATGGCCGTTGCGCAAGCACAACATACCGTATCGGAATTAACCAAAACCCTCAGAGCTAAGGGCGTTAATGTGCGTTTTGGTATTCATCCAGTTGCCGGTCGTATGCCAGGTCATATGAATGTATTACTTGCCGAAGCCAAAATTCCATACGATATTGTTTTCGAAATGGATGAAATCAACGATGATTTTCCAAAAGTCGATGTCTCGCTGATTATTGGTGCAAACGACGTGGTTAACCCATCAGCACAAGACGATCCAAATAGCCCAATTGCGGGTATGCCGGTCATGGAATGTTGGAAGGGTCATACAACCATTGTGATGAAACGTGGAATGGCATCGGGTTATGCTGGTGTTGATAACCCACTGTTCTTCAAAGAAAACACAAGAATGTTGTTTGGCGATGCCAAAGACAGTCTTAATGCTATTCTTAAAGCAATAAAATAGTCATCTTTACGATAGCGGTATAAAACTGTTCGGTTTTATACCGCATTTCCGGTTAGAAGGCGGGTGAGTCTCGTTTCTGATCGGAGTTCTATCGGCAATATTCAGTCAGTACTTCGTTGATTTCATCAATGTCGCAGCCATCAGGATCAAAGTTGCTCCCATTCCATTCTTTATAGCTCTCGTGCTCTGGTATTTTGAATCGTTTAAGGCTTCCATAAAGTCGTAATAGCCCCATATACCACCAACATCTTCTGGCTTGTTTTCATCGATGGTCACTAAATTCATACCAAAATCAGGGTCGAATAACAAACACAAATAACAAATAATGATAACCGGAGAACTAAAAAACCAGGTCGATAAAATATGGGAAGCCTTCTGGACAGGCGGCATCAGCAACCCACTCACCGTTATCGAACAATTCACCTTCCTGCTGTTTCTACGCCGTATGGACGAACGGCAATTACTGGAAGAAAAGAAAGCTAATCTTATTGGCAGCCCAGTACAAAGCTCGCTCTATACCGAATCACAAAAGAAATTCCGCTGGCATAGCCTAAAAAATAACGATCCCGAAACCCTGTTCGCCTTATTCACCCAGCCACAAGCAGATTGTGACAACCTCACCGTGTTTGAACACATGAAACAACTGGGTAATGATGCAGGGGTATTTGCCCAATTCATGAAAGGTGCAACCTTCATGATCCCCACACCCAAGCTGCTGGATCAAGTGGTGCAAGTCTCGTCCTCGACAGGTGTTAAAACACAAGACATGCAATCTGCCATCAAGAAACCCAATCGCTACAAAACGCACCTACGGATAGTCATAGCGATCATCTTCGATGATAACAGCCTGATCCCATGAGAAATCAATAACACGTGCGAATGGAAGCTTTCTTTTGACTTCATTGCGCTGTGATTTTTTTGGATCAAACTGAATTAACATGCATTTAACTATATATACAAAAAAGTTAACGCAATGTCTTTTTGTATATACGTAGATCTGCATCACAAAAACCACACGCAGTATCCGCCTGTTTATGAAATGTGACTCAATCCCCTGTAATATATCAGAAAGTTAACAATACTATAAGCACAGGTTGATAAATCAAAAGGTAAACATTATGAAAAACTTACTCTTAACACTCATTCTTTTATTACCCGTTCTGGCCAATGCTAAAATCTATAAATGCACGAATAAAGTGACTGGTAAACTAGAATTTAGTGATGTTGCTTGTCCTGACAACGCAACCAAAGAAACATTAGACATCGTTGAAAATGATTATTCCAGCAAAAAGTGGATTGATATTGATTCAAAAATTGCCGCTAAAAAGTATCAACAATCACTCACACATCAAGCGAATCGTGATGCTTTTGAAAAGGCAAAGCAAGAGGACATTGCACGTGTTGAGCGCCGTAATGCTGAACGTTTTCGGGTGTTTTCATCAAACAAATTAGCGCATGAACAACATCAAGCTGATATCCGCAGTCTTAAGCAAAGAACCACAATGATCAATGCTGCACGTATTGCACGGCATCGATATTAATCATATTAACCAACATCTCAATTAAGCAGAGTACATACATCGTTCGCTGTTTTTGTATTGACAAATATATATTTGTACGTACAACTAATAAATGAATTGGGACGAATTAAAACTAGAAAGCAACCTGTTAAAGCATGGCCTTGATTTTGCCAATGCTGGTGTTGTATTGGATAGCCGTTCAGACTGGATGTTGAACGCAGCGCGGTGGAGAGCAACGCATTCATCGTTCCCACGCGGAGCGTGGGAACGATGAAAAGCACTGTAAAAACTTGATAATTCTTAAGTCCAATGTTATATTTTAGTATAACTTTGTGGGCTGGAGATAAAAATGACACAAGTCGCAATAAGACAGTCAGGCGGCGCAAATATTATTAGTATCCCAAAAGTGATACTTAGAACGTTAGCGTTAGATACTGGCTCATCTTTAGATTTATCAATTGAAGGTAACAAAATAATACTGACACCTATTAAAAAAAGTTTAACGTTAGAGGCGGTTTTAGAAGGAAGCCCCAAGTCAGCACTGAGATTAACGGAAGAAGACCAGCAATGGTTAAATGATTCACCTGTCGGGAAAGAAATTTAATGACTTATATCCCCGAACAAGGTGATATTGTGTTGCTAAGTTTTGATCCAAGCAGTGGTAAAGAGATCATGAAGCGAAGACCTGCCTATGTTATCTCAAGAAAAATTTTTAATGAACATACTGGGCTGGCTATAGTTGCTCCTATATCAAACACCGTAAGGGGGATAAAATTAGAGGTTGTTTTACCTGATAAATTAAAAACCAAGGGTGCAATTTTAATTCATCAATTAAAAGCGCTAGATTTCAATGAACGAGAGGTTATGTTTATAGAAAAAATGAAGCAGAAAGAAATTGAAGAAATAAAAGTGCTAGCTAAATTGTTGATAGAGTAGAAAAACCCATCGTTTCCACGCTCCGCGTGGTAACGCATCCTCAGACGCCCTGCGTCTCGAAGAGTAGGACGCAGAGCGTCTAGAGCTACATTCCCACGTAGAGCGTGGGAACGATGAACCACTCACGCACAGCTTGTAAACGGTGTTCGCTCTGTGTGGGATCAATACCCAATACTTCCGCCAAACGTTCCAGACCGGATTCCCAACCAAGCTGGGTCTCTGCCTCTACCCATAACAAAGCGCTATATGTTGATTGGTACTGCCATGTGTATTGAATCGCTAACTGGGTTTTCCCGACCCCGCCGAGGCCATGCACAGCCACTGGTTGAGTAACAGCAGCCAGACTTTTTTCTTGCAAGCTTTGATGCAGCTTGTCGAGTTGATCTGTTCGGCCGCTAAAATAGCGATTGGGATGAGGCAGGTTATTGGGTATATCGGAGTTTGCAACCAGTCCTGGTGTCAAATCCGTTGGTTGATGGTCGGTAATCTGTTTGGTTTGTTCCACCAGCTCATCACTGACAAAGTTTTTCAGTATTACAAACGCCAAATCGGTTGAATCGTCAGGTTTGACTAGATTGATGTGGCCTTTATCGACCACAGTTTCAACAGCATGATTACCCCAATAGCCTTGTGCACTGGTTTTTGAGACAACACTATCTTCACCGGCAATTATATATTTGCAAGCAATCAAGTTGTTTAACTCAAGACTGCTCCAGGTGTTGTTGAGAGTGTCAATCAGATCAGAATCTCGACACAACTGCCTGAGTTGTGGGTGCCACCTGTTCACATATTTGGCAACTGATGCCAGTCCAGAACCATCATTGGGTACAGCATAAAGCATCAAACCAACCACGCGATGTGATTGTTGTTGTAATGCCAGATTGACCAGATATTTACGCGCGACCAAACCACCCAGGCTATGCGCAACAATGATTATCCGCTGATAGTCTTTATAGGTATGCTTGAGTTGGCTGGCCAGGCCATCTGCCAGCGTTTGAATTTTGGGTGCGGAAGAGATGAAAGGAATGCGCACAAGTGTGGTTGGATAGCTGTAAAATCCAACATCAACCATTGAGTCTAGTTGCGGGTCTTGTTTAATTAACTGCGGAAACTTTCCCCAGGTTTTTTTGGAATTGCCTCCCAGTCCATGAATAAACAGCAGTAGAGTCTTGTTTGTGTTCAAATCGGCATCAACTCAATGGGGGGGAGACAGTATACGTGTTGCTTATATAACATTTCTAAAATACTGTCTGGTTACTTAGGAACGTGCATGAAATAACTTCGACAACTGACTTGTCTTGTTGTCCGTCTTCGGTGTTGCCGTAACAGTTACATAGCTCACTATGCGCCTGTTACGGCGCCTTGAAGACAAACAACAATTCTG
>JAZGEP010000110.1:0-5713 GCA_036478815.1 Methylococcales bacterium | reverse complement strand
TACCAAGATTGCGCAGGATTTTTGTTTCTGACCGAACCATCTCAAAAGGCGCATAGTCATTCTACGCAACGATTGAGATTGCGTTGGTCAGGAGCAAAAAGACAAGCAAGGTTGGTAACTTTATTTCGTCAAACCATCTAAGTACTAAACCCCGCTAACTGTTATTCTTATTGGTCTGTTGGGAAACCTAATCATTTGTAGAAATAACAGAGTTGACCCACTACCGAAAATCATATTTCTGCCGACATCATGATTTTTAATATCTCCAAAAATATAAATAGTGCTTATTTGGTTGTACTCAATGGTTGTTCTTTCGGATGGCTTGAAACGATTTCGTTAGGCATCATTGCATCAAGTGTGCTTGAGAACCGAGATTTTCCGCTAACAGCTTGATTTCTTCATCACTCAAATTCACGCTCATCGCCTGCATCACTGCGTTTTGGCGCACTCCAGTTTTAAAATTGACCAGCTGTTGCTTGAGGTAGGCCGGTTTCTGTCCTCTCAACCTTGGAAATGGCGCGATTCCTTCACCTGTTGCGCCGTGACAATCTGCACAGGTTGAATAGATCAACTCACCGTCTTTACTCAACTGTTTCAGTGAATCATCTGGCTTCATACCGGCGTAATAGTTGGCTAAATGATTGATTTCATCCGTATCGAGATTGAAATCATCCGAGCTTAAAAGCGGATGGACTCGAGTCCCTTGGGAGAAGACATTGATCTGTTTGATCAAATATAGGTGGTTTTGACCTGCTAGATTAGGGCCTTGAAGATCTTGATTATTTCCTTTTGCACCATGGCAATTAGCACACGTTGTAGACTGCGGTTCAGTTGTGCTGTTATCGTTTGCCCACAGATTATTTGCACTAATACATAAGATTAAACTTGCCATTAAAGTCAGTAACGTGTTCATTGTCTACCCTCTCTGCTGCTGATATTTACATCACCCAACCAACGTGGTTCTTGTACTTGCGTCATTAATGTATCGTCCCAGGATCCTGCAACATCGATATGAGCTGCGGCCCCCAACACGACTGCTTCAATCAGATTATGGTTGAGATACACATAGGTGCCTGGTTGTTTGAATTCATAGAACATGGCACCTGCTGATCCTCCACGAATAAACCAGGTCTCAAGATTGGTTTGTGGTGTATCTGCAAACGACCCGCTTGGCCATACCAGATCGCCGTGACCACCAATCAGATGTGGTCGTGAATCCCGATTCGCCTGGGAGTGAATAAAGAGTACTTTGTCGCCCACATTGGCCGGCAATGCGTTGTCTTTGGTCAATGCACCCATGGCTCCGTTGAAGACGATATGGGTAGGTTTTAGAGTTTTCATGACCGCCAACGTGTCTTCAAATGCTTCTGGTAATGAGCTGTATTGTCGATAAGCTCCGTTGTCATCTTGAGGCACATAAAAATCTTGCTCCCCGACGTAATAAGCTCTGTCATAGTGCACTGGTTTGCCTGTCGTATCTTTCAATCCGTCTCGGGGCAAAACCATAATGATTCCATTCATCCCTGAAACCACATGATAAGGAATCATCAGCCCACCCGGAGCGCAGTGGTAAACGAAAACACCCGGTTTAGTCGCTTTAAAACGGATGACTACCGATTGACCAGGTTTGACCTTGGTTAAGCCGCCGCCGCCCAATGCACCAGTCGCAGCATGAAGATCAATACTGTGTGCCATGGTGTTGGTTTTAGGATTGACCAGTGTTAGCTCCACATAATCATTCTGATGTACAACAATGGCAGGTCCAGGGATAGAGCCATTAAAAGTCGCGGCCTGAATCTTCGCACCATTGCCAATGTTGATTTCCTTTTCTTCCACGGTTAAACGCACTTCGATAATCTTTGGGGCTCCCAGCGCAATTTGTTCGTGTTTTGGCAAGAACGGTGGCATGACCAATTGTTGCTGGATTCTTGTTAATGGTGTCGAAACTGGAACTGGATTGGTTTGACGTGGTGATTGGTTGGCACACCCAGAAATGATTATCAAAGCGCCGAGTAATAAGATTAATTTGTTCATTGGTCGCACCTATTGTGATTTTTTTATTTCAGCTTTGGATTACGCGACACTTTATTAACAATTGGGCCACGTTTTCTTGTTGCAATTCGAGAGATATCTCACATCCGATATCGAGACGTGTATAAAAAACATTGGGTTTAAGCCTGAAAATGCCGACGAGAGAGGTACAATACACATCACAACCTCCACAATGCTTAGGAACGTGCATGAAATAACCTGAACATTCTGACTTGTGTTTTTGTTCCTGAAGTAACGATCTCAATCGTTGCATAGACGAACTATGCGCCTCTTGAGATCGTTACTTCAGAAACAAAAATCCTGCGCCACAATTGTTCAAATTATTCCATGCATGTTCCTTAGGAATCTACTCTTCGAAATTGTTGATAGCATTGGATCATGTCTAGTCCACAAAAATAAGTAAATATTCACACTTGTTGTATAAATGTAAATATTCACACTTGATGTGTAAAAGAAGATTTAGGAGTGAGTATTTAATAACTTAGGTAACTTATTAAATACTCACTATTTATTGATTTTATTCGTCGTTAACGAATGGTATCTTCATCATTAATAAAGACATCAAGAGTTGAATATGAACAAAGATGAGAAGGCAATAAGACTGGATTTGGCTGCCTCATTCCATATGGCAGTGGCTAATGACTTACACGAGGGAATCGCCAACCACTTCTCTGCTGTATTACCCGACGGCGAGCATTTTCTTGTGAATCCTTTCGGGTTACATTTTTCAGAAGTCACCGCCTCAAATCTGATTATCTGTGATTTTAATGGCAAAGTAATCCGTGGTGATGGTGAACCTTCGCCATCTGCTCATCACATCCACGCACCGATTCATCGATTGATTCCACGTGCGCGAGTATTGATGCATACTCATCAGCCTTATGCTACAGCGTTGACCATGATTGCTGATGGTCATCTCGAATGGGCTTTGCAAACCAGTTGTCGCTTCTATGGTCGAGTTGTATACGATAACGATTACGATGGTGTCGCCTTATCGGAATCAGTTGGTGAACGCATGGCGAAAATACTCGGCGATGCTGATTTGATGTTTCTGGGCAATCACGGTGTAATCACCGCAGCGCCAACAGTAGCCCAGGCATTTGATGATCTCTACTTCATTGAACGTGCTGCGCAAACTCAGATTCACGCCATGAGTACTGGTCGACCTTTAACTCAACTTGATCAGAAAATGGTCGAGCAAGTCGCTGGCCAAACTCAATACGAACGCTTCGAGTTGGGGTATATTGAACGTCATTACGCAGCCCAAAAAAGGTTGTTGGATGCTGCTGGCGGAGCATATCGTCGTTGAGAAATTGTTTAGTTTTGATTGCTCCCTGGCTGGAAGTCAGGGGCAGAAGGGATGCAGTTCCTTAGGAATGGAAATTAAATAACTTATCATCGTTTTCACGCTGTATGGATCAAGGATTAACGTATCGGTCAGTATTGGCGTTCAGTCTGACCAATTACCGATGACCAAATTTATTGGGAGACAATAAACCTTTTTTTCGATTCGTTCAGTGCTGTATACGGTTATAAAAGTCGCTATTTAGGTGATTAGTTTACGCTGGATTGTTGTCTATTTCTGTTTCCACAATTACTGTTACTTCATCTCCCAGACTCATCAACCCACCTGAAATCACTCGTGCAGTGATTCCTCCATGTCCACGCATGGCATTGTAGCCACCGACACCCAGAGCTTGTTCCATCTGAGAACAAGGATGACAAAGCCCTGTCATTTGTAATGTTGCTTCTCCAATTTGAAAAGTTTGACCTTTGAGTGAGAGCAAATTAATGCCTTGAATAAGCAGATTACGCCGGAATGTTTCAGGTGGAATGGATTTGCCAGTATATGATTCGATGGCTTGAATGTGTTCTTGCTGGAAAAGCGTGACTTGTCGTTTTCCGCTGCGACCTGAATAACGATCACCGATTAAACCTTGCTGGCTATTAGCCATAATGCAGTCAGGTGTCAATATTGCTTGTTTACGAGCTGGACGAATCCCAATCCAGACCAGCGTTCCAGATTTAGGAAACTGTTCACCTAGGGTTTTAATAGTGATCATAAAGGATTTTCTGATGTGGTGCGTTTGGGAGTTAAAACTAGTTACAATTGATCTGTTCAGATCAACAAGTCTACTTTACAGGATTCTTGTAACAGCTTAGGGTATGATTATTCGCCATGAGTCAAGCACACAAAATTAAAGCAGGGATTGTTGGAGGTACCGGTTATACTGGGGTTGAATTGATGCGCTTGTTAGTACGCCATCCACAGGTTGATATATCCTGTGTTACTTCAAGAGCCGATGCAGGAACCTCTGTTAGCGCTGTCTATCCTCATTTACATGGTTTATTGGACATTGACTTCATTGAACCGCGAGTTGATGACCTTGCTGGTTGTGATGTGGTGTTTTTTGCGACCCCGCATGGTATTGCCTTGGAGATGACTTCTGCATTGCTCGATAAAGGTGTGCGGGTGATTGATCTGTCGCCAGATTTCAGGTTAAAAAATGCTGCATCATGGGAACGCTGGTATGGACAA
Organism: Methylococcales bacterium; assembly: GCA_036478815.1. GTDB lineage: Bacteria > Pseudomonadota > Gammaproteobacteria > Methylococcales > DRLZ01 > DRLZ01. The sequence goes on along the minus strand of JAZGEP010000110.1, from coordinate 1,122 downwards.
AAACATACACAACCTCAGTTGCTAAAAAATGCTGTTTATGGTTTGCCAGAGGTTAATCGTCAAGCTATTATCAAAGCGTCTTTAGTGGCATGTCCTGGTTGTTATCCAACCGCTGTACAGCTCGGGTTTTTGCCGATGCTGGAAACCAGCCTGATTGATCCGGCACAGTTGATTGCTGATGTGAAATCCGGTGTTAGTGGTGCTGGGCGTAAGGCCGCCATTAGTGGATTGATGAGTGAGGCTGGTGAAAGTGTAAAAGCTTATGCTGCCAGCGGTCATCGTCATTTGCCTGAGATTGTTGCGGGCCTGGAAGCGGTAACTAGTGATGCTATCGGACTGACTTTCGTTCCACATTTAATGCCGATGATACGTGGAATTCACGCAACTTTGTATGGCAAATTGATTGATACTAATGAATTGCAGATTATACAAGCCATGTATGAACAACGCTATGCCAATGAGCCGTTTGTGACTGTATTACCGGCTGGTTCGCATCCTGATACACAAGATGTACGCATGTCCAATCGTTGCCAGATAGCGATTCATCAACCTCAAGGTGAAAATGTTGTGGTGGTCTTGTCAGTGATCGATAATTTGGTCAAAGGTGCGGCTGGGCAAGCAATTCAAAATTTGAATTTGATGTTCGGTTTTGATGAAATTACCGGGTTGGATGCTGTAGCTTGTTATCCATAAATATACCAAGTGCTATCAATGACTGATTGTATTTGATTGGTTAAGGAAGGTGCATGAAATAACTTGAACATTCTGGTGTGTCTTGTTGTTCGTCTTTTATGTTGCTGCGCCTTGAAGATAAACAAAAATTCGGAGCCATAGTGCACAAGTTTATAACTCCTGAGCTCAGGGCTTAAAAAAATAATAGCTTATAAAAAATGTAAGATTTTAAGTAACTTGTATAATCTGAAACTGCTCAGATTGCCCTCTGTATTGTTCAAGAGCAAGGCGAAAGCACGGAGTTTATAGGTATAAATGAGCACTTTCAGGCAGTGATTGGACAAAATAGAGAGTAAGCTGAGTGGTCACAATTTTAAAGTGATACCAAGTCTGTGTGTAGGTTGGCGGTGAGGAACGAACCCCAACAGCATTTGATTGAATTTGTTGGGG
>JAZGEP010000109.1:0-3038 GCA_036478815.1 Methylococcales bacterium | reverse complement strand
GCAGGATTTTTGTTTCTGACCGAACCATCTCAAAAGGCGCATAGTCATTCTACGCAACGATTGAGATTGCGTTGGTCAGAAGCAAAAAGACAAGCAAGGTTGGTAACTTTATTTCGTCAAACCACCTAATAATATCAAGAACAATATAAAATACGTATGTCAGAAAAGTTGGTTGAGTTAACAAAAGCGTAACCCAACAATTCCATACGTTTGTCGGATATGCGATTGCTAATTCGACTTACGCTTTTATACCACCTAAATTAAAGTGGTTGTGGTAACTTCCATGTCCGAAATAATTAGAACACTTGACACAGCCAATACAATATTTAATTCACAGCTACAGGATTTGCTGGCTTGGGATGAATCTGACGATTTAATCATTCATCAACAAGTTGCCGATATCATTGCAGATGTACGAAAGCGAGGTGATGCAGCGGTAGTTGACTATACCCAACGCTTTGATCACTTTGAACCCGTAAATGTTTATGCTCTGGAATTGTCATCAGAACAACTAAAATCAGCCTGGGACAATTTGTCTTCTGAGGTTTCCAGCGCACTGCAAACAGCAGCTGACCGGATTCGTGACTATGCTGAAAAACAAAAGCTGGAGTCCTGGCAGTACCAGCAAGCTGATGGCACTGTATTGGGTCAGCAAATTACGGCGCTACAACGCGTTGGACTCTATGTTCCAGGTGGTCTTGCGGCATATCCTTCTTCGGTATTGATGAATGCTATTCCTGCCAAAGTCGCAGGGGTTCCAGAGCTGATTATGGTTGTGCCAACACCACACGGTCAATGTAACGAATTAGTTTTGGCGGCAGCTCATCTTGCAGGCGTGGATCGGGTGTTTAGTATTGGTGGTGCTCAAGCTGTCGCTGCACTGGCTTATGGAACTGAAACCATCCCCAGAGTTAATAAAATTGTTGGGCCGGGCAATATCTATGTAGCAACAGCCAAGAAAATGGTGTTTGGGCAAGTCGGAATTGATATGATAGCCGGGCCTTCTGAAATACTGGTAGTCTGTGATGGCAACACACCAGCTGACTGGATTACTATGGATTTGTTTTCGCAGGCTGAGCATGATGAAAACGCTCAGGCGATTCTACTCTCACCGGATGCTGACTTTCTGCAACAAGTAAAACACTGTATCGACGATTTGTTACCGCAAATGCAACGAGCCGATGTGATTCGTGCTTCGCTCAAAAATCGTGGTGCTTTGATTAAGGTGCGCGATCTGGATGAAGCGGTTGCTGTTGTGAATCAAGTTGCGCCTGAACATCTTGAACTTTCAGTTGAAAACCCAGAATCATTGCTTGGAACAATTGAAAATGCCGGTGCAATTTTCATGGGACGATATACCGCTGAAGCGCTTGGCGATTATTGTGCAGGACCTAATCACGTATTGCCAACATCAGGTACAGCGCGTTTTTCTTCGCCGCTTGGAGTTTACGATTTTCAGAAACGATCCAGCCTGATTAACTGTTCTAAACAAGGCTCTCAAACGCTTGGAAAAGTTGCGTCTATTCTGGCGCGTGGTGAAGGCTTGACCGCCCATGCACAATCTGCCGAAGCTCGTTTAGACGATGACACAAATAAACCATGATCTTTACTGAGTGTCTTTGATGCATTCTGTTAGCGGGTTGCAACAACGTATTGCTGATACGTTGACACCACAGCTGTTGTCAATGCGTGCTTACCATGTTCCTGATCGCAGTGGATTAATCAAACTTGATGCCATGGAAAATCCTTATAACTGGCCGCCTGAAATGGTCGACGAATGGCTGGAATGTTTACGTCAGTGTACAGTTAATCGCTACCCGGATGCCGATGCCAGTGAGTTGAAATTGCGACTAAGGCAAGCTGATGGCATCGCTGACCATTTAGGATTATTACTGGGTAACGGATCTGATGAGCTGATCCTGTTAATCCTGATGGCAATTGCCAAACCACAAGCAACCGTTCTAGCGCCGACCCCTGCATTTGTAATGTACAAGCAAATTGCTGACAGTCTTGGCATCACATTTATCGACGTGCCGTTGCGTGCTGATAACTTCGCACTAGATATGCCTGCGATGCGAGTGGCAATTAATACCCATCAGCCCGCTGTTATTTTTCTGGCCTACCCCAATAATCCGACCGGCAATCTGTTTGAGCGCGACGCTATGCTGGAAATCCTGGAGCTCGCTCCTGGTTTAATGGTTTCTGATGAAGCTTATGCACCGTTTGCTGATGCCAGCATGTTATCTGAGCAAGCCAGATATTCATCTTTATTGGTGATGAGAACAGTTTCCAAATTGGGACTTGCCGGATTACGTCTGGGTTATCTGATCGGAGATCAGGCCTGGATTGAGCAACTGGATAAAATCAGATTACCTTACAATATTAATACTTTGACTCAGATCAGTGCTGAATTCGCGCTTTCAAAGCAAACAATCTTTGACCGGCAAAGTCAATTAATCAAGCAAGATAGAGCGCTGCTGATAAAGTCTTTGAATCAATTGGATGCTTGTCAGGCATTTCCCAGTCACGCTAATTTTGTGCTGTTTAGGGTTGCAGGAATCGCTGCTACTGAAGTTTTCGAATCATTGAAAGACAATGCTATACTGATCAAAAATATCAGCACCAGTCATCCGCATCTATACAATTGCTTACGGGTGACTGTCGGAACGCCAGAACAGAACCAATTATTTTTGGAAAGCTTGAAAATCATTCTTGAACGCTGATGTTAGTCACCAAAAAAGAAATAATTCAGATTGCAGAAGACAGGGATCTGGTGTGATATAGTGTTTAACATCTGATCAGACAGGATCTGAATAACAAGAATTTCGAAGCCCGTTCACTCGATGAGTCATTGCAAAGGAGCGAGGGGAGGGGGCTACCAACACGCGAGGACTATTTATGAGCGTAGCCACAACCGGTGTGGATCTACAGAAACGCCGCTTTCTAACCCTAGCACTGACAGCGACCAGCGCAGTCGGCTTCGGGTTTGCATCCGTGCCGTTTATATCGGCGATGGCGCCAAGCGCCAAAACCAAAGC
>JAZGEP010000108.1:0-10310 GCA_036478815.1 Methylococcales bacterium | reverse complement strand
GAGTTTCCAGCCAATAAAATTTCGCAAATTAAAAACATTATCGACCCCACTACCGCAGAGTAATTCGTCTTATCATCTCAACATCTATTAGGAAAAATCATGAACAAACGATACATTTTAAAAAAGTCATTGGTTGCGTTAATTTTGCTCTGTCCAATGTGGGTACAAGCCGAGGTTTTAGCGTTGGTTAATTATGAGAGTAAACCTGAGCAAACACCAAGACGAGAAGGCTTAGCGATTATTGATATTGACCTTGATTCTAAAAACTTTGGAAAAATCATCACCGACATTCCATTACCTCCAGATTTAGTGGCGCATCATGTTTTTTATAATAAGGAGGTGACTAAAGCGTACGTCACCTCGCTAGGCAGTAATCCTTTACAAGTTATCGATATGACCAAACAACCTTATCAGCTTGAGACTATTTCTATTCCCGAGTGTCAGGTTGCTGAAGATATGGTCTTTTCAGTCGATAAGAAAAGATGGTATGTCACCTGTATGGGGTCAAATAATGTGATTATGGGAGATGCACAAACAGATAAACAAATTAAGGTCATTTCTGCACCCAAAAAACAGTCTAACAAGCGTTTTATTAGTCGCCCACATGGTATTGGGCTAAATGATGAAATTAATAGGATTGTTATTGCCAATACAGTAAGTCCTGATTTAACCAATGCCGAAGAATCGGTAACCGTCATTAATGCCCGTAGTGGTAAAGTCCTCTCTACCCATAAATTGTCAGAAAAAGCCTCACCCTCTGGTGTAGCACCTGTTGAGGCAGTGTTTTTACCTAAATCAAATCCAATAAGGCTTTATATTACAAATATGTTTGGCAATACATTGTGGACTGGGATTTGGAATAGCATGAGACAAAACTTTAGTTTTTTGCCTGTGTTTGATTTTAACCCACTGAAACAAGGTGTACCTTTGGAGATTTATTATAACCATTCACTTGACCGAATGTACATTACAACGGCAAATCCTGGTTATTTCAATATTTTTGATATTAAAAACCCAGCTAAACCGAGACTTTTAAAAGCGATTCCTACCGCACCTGGATCACATCATGTTGTATTCTCACCTGATGAGCGCTACGCATTCGTACAAAACAGTCTTTTAAACTTACCCAATATGAGTGATGGCTCAATTACGGTCGTAGATTTGAAAAATTTTACCGTAAAAACGTCAATTGATACGTTTAAAAATCAAGGATTAAACCCAAACTGCATTGTCATGATGCCGAAATGGCATCATGACAATGCTCATTAGTAATAAGGAAGGAATCGTCTGAGCGTGAGGTCTTGCAATCACACATATTAAGAATGAGAATGTATGATTGCAAGCAGATTTATTGCATTTTTTCTCCGATCCCATGCTTGTGAAATAGCATTTCGGAATAATGTGGTCAATCTCATACGAAAGTGTTCACTCTGAACATCTTGTCTGGCCAGCAGCTGACTTAAATCGATTCCAATTACTAGAAGTTCTCAACAACTGAAACGCCCAATACTGGAAAAACCAGTATCAGTTTGAGTAATCTGACTCACGCGTTTAATTGGAAAAAACAAGTCAGCTTACTTGGTGACCGACTTTTCGAACACAAGACTAAAATTAGTTATATTTCATAAAGGCATGATTCTATTGCGATTATATTCATACTATGCACATTAAATCATTATAAATCGTTAGCATTCATACAAAGTATTTTTTCAGAAAAAATTGATTCGCTGTGACATAATGATTGCAGATTGTGTCGCTTGATGTCTGGTCACTCGCAATCAATAACATACCCATCTTGCTTGTCTTTATGATTTGTTTTCGGCGTTGCAACTTTGGTTGCATTGCTCCTATGTACCCTACGTTGCGCCTTGAAAACTGACAGTATTTTAATAAACAAATGGCCTGCGCAATATGGGTATGTTATTGAATGCGAGTGACCTCAGGAATGCGTATGAGTGTACTTGCATGATTTTGTGTCCGTACCTGTAATGACCATGCCAGATATCTCATGATATCTATTGTTACTATCCATAGTCTGCATACAATTCTTCTTTTTAGAAACGATGTTTTCATCGACAGTTATTCCATGCATGTTCCTTAATAATCAATTACAGTCACCAATGCCTGAATTACCCGAGGTCGAAACTACACGTCGCGGAATCGAGCCACATTTGAAAAACCGGATTATTGAGGACATCATTGTTCGTCAACCCAGTCTACGCTGGTTAGTACCGGAACACATGGCTTCAAAGTATTCTGGTCAGAAAATTATTGGAGTGATTCGACGTGGAAAATACTTGCTGATTCAAACCATCGGCAAAGATAATGTAAATGCTGCTATACTGATTCATCTCGGAATGTCTGGTAGTTTGCGTATCCTCGAGCAACGAGATTTACCTGGAAAACATGATCATATCGATATTCTGCTAGATAATAATAAGCTACTGCGTTTTCACGACCCACGTCGTTTTGGAGCCTTTCTGGATTGTCCTGCTGAAGAGCCGTTATCACATTCATTGCTTGTTAAACTGGGTCCAGAGCCTTTGAGTGATGATTTTTCAGGAGAGTATCTTTATCTACGCTCTCGCAATCGTACCCTCAGCATTAAAAGCTTTATTATGGATAGCCATGTGGTGGTCGGTTTAGGCAATATTTATGCGACTGAAACATTGTTTGAAGCAGGGATTCACCCGCAGCGTGTCGCTGGAAAAATTTCACGTAGACGCTATACATGTTTAGTGCTGCAAGCTAAAAAGATTATAGACCACGCTATTCAACAAGGTGGGACTACTTTGCGAGACTTTGTCAATGTAAGCGGAAAACCGGGGTATTTTAAGCAACAGCTTAAAGTCTATGGGCGCGAAAACCAGCCTTGCATACATTGTCAGACACCTATACGCAGATTGAAGCAGAATCAGCGTTCAAGCTGGTATTGTCCTCAATGCCAGCGCTGAGAAATAACATCACAATGGTGAAACAACACTGATTTGAACCTGCCAACAAGTCTGGTTATACTCTCTTCATCTCTCAGAATTGTTCAATTGATTCCATGCACGTTCCTTGCTCTCTTTTAAGGTCAGCTGTCATTCTATGAAACATTGCATCGTTATTTTGCTCATCGGAATATCAATCTATGGTTGTGGTCAAAAAGGTGATCTTTTTTTACCGGAACCATCAGCAACACCTGGGCAGTCAGTCGATACTGATGAAAAACCAGTTGATACTAATGATTAATCCACATCGTATTGGTTATCCCGCTTTATAGTGCTTGCCATTCGTTAATAAGTACCTGAGCATAAATAATTTAACAAATTTGCGTAGGATTTTTTTCATCTTCAAGGCACAGAAACAGGCGCATAGTGAGCTATGTAACTGTTTCTGCAACGCCGAAGATGAGAAAAAAGACAAGTAAAATGTTAAATTAATTATGCTCAGGTACTTACAGTGTACCAGTCAATATCCAGGGAGTTAGAATGACTCCAAGGATTATCTTTTTGAGACAGTACCGGTCAACCACTATTTCGTTATATTTCTATCAAATAAAATTAGGTCGTCATTAGTGCATGGATTATTTTAGTTTCAGGGATCAACAGCTTTTTGCAGAAGATATCGCGGTTGCTACAATTACCGAACAATTCGGTACTCCATGTTATATCTATTCCAGAGCTACGCTGGAAAGACACTGGAAGGCATTTGATGACGGGTTAAAATCTCATCCTCATTTAATTTGTTATGCAGTCAAGGCAAACTCTAATCTGGCAGTGTTAAATCTGCTGGCGCGACAGGGTTCAGGTTTTGACATTGTATCTATTGGTGAGCTGGAACGGGTACTCAAAGCTGGTGGGGATGCTGGTAAAATAGTTTTCTCTGGTGTCGGTAAACGTAACGATGAATTGCAACGCGCCATGCAAGTCGGTATACGTTGCTTTAATGTCGAAGTTGTTGACGAGCTGGATCGTATCAATCAGATTGCCGCACAGTTTGATCGCAGAGCACCTGTTTCAATCCGTGTCAATCCGGATGTTGATCCAAAAACACATCCTTATATATCCACTGGTTTGAAAGAAAACAAGTTTGGCATTGATATGCAAATTGCTGTCGAAGTCTACCAACATGCCAGTCAGCTTGAGTTTCTGGATGTGGTAGGGATGGATTGTCATATTGGTTCTCAATTGACGGAAATTGAGCCATTTATTGCTGCATTAGATCGTATGTTAGAACTGGTTGATAGCTTGGAACAATCAGGTATCAAGCTTCACCATCTCGATCTGGGAGGAGGTTTGGGAATCCGCTATGATGATGAACAACCGCCAACTCCAGAGCAACACGCACAAGCGATTTTAAGTCGTCTGGCAGGGACCGACTATGAAATTCTATTGGAACCGGGTCGAGCTATTGCCGGAAATGCCGGAATACTTGTCACTAGGGTGGAATATCTGAAACAAACACCAAATCATTACTTTGCTATCGTTGATGCGGCGATGAATGACTTGCTGCGGCCTTCGTTGTATAGTGCCTGGCATGATATTGTTGCTGTTAATCAGGATAATCCTGCATCAGCACAGGTTTACGATATAGTTGGGCCAGTCTGCGAAACCGGTGATTTTCTAGGCAAACGGCGAACCCTGTCGTTAGCAGAAAATGACTTGCTGGCGATTCGCTCAGCTGGTGCTTACGGTTTTACCATGAGTTCTAATTATAATTCTCGCCCACGCCCAGCAGAAGTGATGGTTGATGGTGATCAAGTTTATTTAGTGCGTGAACGCGAAACCATCTCTTCGCTTTGGGACGGTGAACACCTGTTGCCATGAAATTACAGTTCACAAAAATGCATGGACTGGGTAATGACTTTGTGGTGATTGATGCGATTAATCAGAACGTATCGCTCTCCACGGAGCAGTATCGCTACTTATCAGACCGGCATTTTGGTGTTGGTTGTGACCAGATTTTGCTGGTTGAGAAAACTCATCGTGTGGATGCTGATTTTCGGTATCGTATTTTCAACGCTAATGGTTCAGAAGTCGGTCAATGTGGTAATGGCGCACGCTGTTTTGCGCGTTTCGTTAGTGACAAGCAACTGAATAATAATAACGTCATTCGGGTTGCTACTCAATCTGGCTTGTTAACTTTGATTCACAATAATGATGATAGTATTTCAGTCAATATGGGAGTGCCGCAGTTTGAGCCAAAAGAAATTCCTTTACTTGCCGAAACTCAAAAAACAGACTATACATTAGAGGTAGAAAGAGAAAGTATTCACTTTGGTGCAGTCTCAGTTGGCAATCCCCATGCGGTTTTGCAGGTTGAACAAATTGATAAGGCACCAGTGCAGACATTGGGGCCTTTATTAGAGCAGCATCGTTTGTTTCCGGAGCGCGCCAACATCGGTTTTATGCAAATCAACGATCTGCACGCTATAATGCTTCGAGTCTATGAACGAGGGACGGGCGAGACGCTCGCTTGTGGTAGCGGTGCTTGCGCAGCCGCAGTGATTGGTATTCAACAACAACAATTGACGACTCCTGTAAGCGTTACGCTACCAGGTGGTCGCTTAACCATTGATTGGCAGGGGCAAGGCGAACCTGTCATGATGACAGGTACTGCAACAACTGTATTTGAAGGAACAATAACTTTATGAGTTCACAACGACCTGAAATGCTGGCAGAACACCTCACGTCAGAGGTTGTCGCAGACTATCTTGCACATCACCCGGAATTTTTTCAGCAGTATACCGAGCTGCTCAAAACTCTATATATACCACATCCATCGGGAGAAGCTGTTTCATTGGTTGCCAAACAGTTGGAGATATTGCGCGAAGATAATCGAAAATTACGCAAGAATTATGCAAACCTGGTTGATGTTGGCCGCAATAATGATGCGGTGTTACGCAAAATGCATCAGTTAGTACTTGCGTTAATGGATGCAGAAACACTGGAACAAGCGATTACCTGTTTAACTGATCAGCTACGCAGTAATTTCTCCAGCGACTTTGTTTCGCTACAGATTATTATGGACAATCTGACAGAATCCACGCTTCCTTCACGTGGAATGAGAGACTTGGCTGTGTTACCAGACAACGAGGTATTACAACTGTTTGCAACGATTCTGGAAACCAACCAGCCTCAGTGTGGACAAGCCGAACCAGAACAACTTCAATTTCTATTTCCTAAGGATGCAAATGAAGTTGCTTCCTGTGCAATCATTCCGATTCAGCACAAAGGTTTTGTTGCTTTAATGAGTATTGGCAGTCGCGATGAAAACCGATTTTCTTATAATGCAGGGATTATGTTTCTTACCCAGATGGCTGAATTGGTTGGTTTGCGTTTTTCCAGTCTGGTTGATGAAGCAAACAATCAGACAGTCGAAGCTGTTGTAGAGCAATTCATTCAGACAGCAGTAGATGAGGCGGATGATACGCCTGACGAGTAAGCCTAAAGGCAACTGGCAATCAATAACCCACCCATATTGCGCCAGAATGTTTGTTTGTCTTAAGTCTTGTTGCGTAGAGCGCATAGCTGGCTATGTAACCGAAGCAACAAGACTTAAGACGGATAAAAAGGCAAGTAAGGTGGGTTATTGATTGCCAGTTGCCTAAGTACCTGAGCATAATTAATATAACAATTTTGCGCAGGATTTTTTTTCATCTTCAAGGCGCAGAAATAGCCGCATAGTGAGCTATGTAACTGTTGATGCAACGCCGAAGATGAGAAAAAAGACAAGTAAAATGTTAAAATAATTATGCTCAGGTACTTTTATGCATTCAATGGCAGACCAATCTCTGGATGCTTATTTGCAACACCTCCGCGTCGAAAAACGCGCTTCACCGCACACCATCAAAAATTATGCACGCGACCTGTTGAATCTTCAACAATTTTGTGACACGCATGATTTCCAGCACTGGTCAGAGCTCAGAACGCATAACATCCAGGCTTGTATAGCTCTAAGACATCAGCAAAAACTTAGCGGCCGCAGTATTCAACGACAATTATCCGCAATTCGTGCTTTCTTCGACTATTTAATCGAAAGAGAACATTGTGAGCACAACCCGGCTCGCCATGTCAAAGCACCACGTTCTTCCAAACCGTTGCCGAAAACACTGGATGTTGATCAACTCAATGGCCTACTCAACCAAACCCCACAAACACCCCTGGAAGTACGGGATCTGGCGATACTAGAGTTATTTTATTCGTCTGGATTGCGACTGAGTGAGCTGGCTAATCTGGATCTTAACGATCTTGATGTTTCGCAAAAAACCGTATTGATTCGTCACGGAAAAGGTGATAAATCACGCGTTTTGCCAGTCGGACGTTTTGCACTCAAAGCCTTGCATAATTGGTATGCAATACGTCCACAATTTGCACAAGACCCTGCACTCGATAAAAACCCCGCCATCTTTCTAAGCATTCAAGGCAATCGACTTTCTGTGCGTAGCATACAACAACGCATTCGGCACTGGTGTAAACAACACGGTTTTAACCAGTTGATACACCCGCATATGCTGCGCCACTCGTTTGCCAGCCACATGTTGGAGTCCAGCGGTGACCTGCGTGCAGTCCAGGAATTGCTCGGTCACAGTAATATCAATACTACTCAAATTTATACGCACCTCAATTTTCAACATCTTTCTGAGGTGTATGATCAAGCGCATCCACGTGCTAAAAAAAAGAAAAATTGACGCAAGTCTGCGCTTTTCTTCAGTTGATGAGGGCAGAATTATGGGTCCTGGGTCAACTTGGGATTTTCCAGAAAATATCCATATGATTGTAGTAGGGGCTATAGCCGCGACTGCTCGCTCAGAGGCGTAGGTTGCGGCTAAAGCTTTTCCTACAGGTTTGCCCCACTACCGAATCAAGCACCCCTATTGAACATTACTATACAGCTATTTTTACTTTTACGAATACATCCGTAACACTGAGCATGTTGACCTGAGCGTTTGAAAGCTGGACAATTTGTTGATGATGTTGAATGATGATCAGAGACTTATCACTCTATTTCATCAATAGACTCTCCACACATCAATATTCGCTTTAAACCAGAGTTACCGTATAGCTTGTAAAGGAAAAATTATGTCAGACAACAAACTCTACCCAATTCCATCTACGATTCAAGCCAATACACACCTCAATTCTGAGCAATATGCTGAAATGTATCAGCAATCAATTGATCAACCTGAACAATTCTGGGCAGAACAAGCGCAGCGTTTTGTCAGTTGGAGTTCGCCTTGGAATACGGTTCGCAACTGTAATTTTGAAACAGGTGAGATTCGCTGGTTCGAAGGTGGTCAGCTGAATGTTAGTGATAACTGTCTGGATCGGCATCTGAAAACACGCGGTGATCAACCTGCTATCATTTGGGAAGGCGATGATCCGCAGCACAGTCAGTCTTTCAGTTACCGTGAATTACATCAACATGTGTGCAAATTTGCCAATGTATTAAAAGATCATGGAGTGCAAAAAGGTGACCGTGTTTGTATTTACCTGCCGATGATTCCAGAAGCCGCTGTTGCTATGTTGGCATGTACACGCATTGGTGCCGTTCATTCTGTGGTATTCGGCGGCTTTTCATCTGAGGCATTGCGTGACCGGATTCTTGATTCCAGTTGTGCTTACCTGATTACAGCTGATGAAGGGGTACGTGGCGGTAAAACCATTCCTCTAAAAGCTAGTGCTGATAGTGCTATTGCCGAATGCGATTGTGTACAACATGTTTTTGTAGTGCGTCGAACAGGCGCTGAAATTGATTGGCAGGCACCACGCGATGTTTGGTATCACCAGGCTATGGAAACTGCTTCAGCTGATTGCCCGCCTGAGCCTATGGATGCAGAAGACCCACTGTTCATCCTCTATACATCAGGGTCAACCGGAAAACCGAAAGGTATTTTGCATACGACTGGTGGTTATCTGGTTTTTGCTGCCATCACCCATCATTATATTTTTGATTATCATGATGGCGACATTTATTGGTGTACGGCGGATGTCGGTTGGGTCACTGGGCACACTTATATTATCTATGGGCCGCTGTGTAATGGTGCGACCACGCTGATGTTTGAAGGTGTACCAACCTATCCAAACCCAGATCGATTTTGGCAGGTTGTTGATAAGCACCAGGTGAATATTTTCTATACAGCACCAACAGCCATTCGCGCCTTAATGGGGCAGGGTGACGACTGGGTAAAAAATACCAAGCGTAGTAGTTTGCGTCTACTCGGATCAGTTGGTGAACCGATTAATCCAGAAGCATGGGAATGGTATTATCATGTTGTTGGTGATGAGCAATGTCCGATTGTTGATACCTGGTGGCAAACTGAAACTGGCGGCATACTGATTTCCCCGCTACCAGGTGCAATCGAGACGAAACCTGGCTCGGCAACCTTGCCATTTTTCGGAATTACTCCGAATATTCTCGATAATGATGGTACTGTCCAGTCTGGTGAGGCTTCAGGATTATTGACCATCAGTACTAGCTGGCCCGGACAAGCGCGTTCATTGTATGGTGATCATCAGCGTTTTATTCAGACTTATTTTTCACAATTTCCAGGCTATTATTTTACTGGCGATGGCGCACGTCGTGATGCAGATGGTTACTACTGGATTACTGGTCGCGTTGATGATGTCATCAACGTTTCAGGTCATCGCATGGGTACAGCAGAAGTGGAAAGCGCATTGATCGAGCATCCCGCAGTTGCTGAATCAGCAGTGGTGGGTTTCCCGCATGATATCAAGGGACAAGGGATTTATGCGTATGTTACGCTCAAGCAAGGTTTCCAGCCGTCTGATGAAATGATTCAAGCTCTGCGCAATATTGTCCGGAAAGGTATCGGGCCCATTGCAGCTCCAGATATTATTCAGTTTACCCCAGCGTTGCCAAAAACCCGTTCCGGTAAAATTATGCGCCGAATTTTAAGAAAAGTTGCAGCGAATGAAATAGATACTCTGGGAGATACATCCACATTAGCTGATCCTGCTGTTGTTGAAGAGATTGTTAGCAATCGTGCAAATAAACGTTAATCTAAGGTAACTGTTTAGGCAACTGGCAATCAATAACCCACCCATATTGCGCAGAATTTTTGTTTGTCTTAAGTCTTGTTGCGTAGAGCGCATAGTTAGCTATGTAACCGAAGGACAAGACTTAAGACGGACAAAAAGGCAAGTAAGTGGGTGGGTTATTTTTTGCCAGTTGCCTTAGGTTGCCCACTATTTTGTCCAATCGCTGCGTTGAAAGTACTCATTTACACATGTAAACTGTGCGCTTTCGCCTTGTTCTTGAGCAGGCAACCTGAACAGTTACGAATTACGCTGAGTAGTTATTTC
>JAZGEP010000107.1:0-5013 GCA_036478815.1 Methylococcales bacterium | reverse complement strand
GTGGCACCTTTTCCGAGATTAATCGGACAAAATACTGCCTACCTTGAGCAGCAGCTTATTAATTTTAAAACGGGTGTGCGTGCAAACGGAGTAATGCAAGCAATGACAATTAATCTCAGCGATCAGGAGATTAAAACGTTAGCGGCTTACTTGGGTTCTCCAAAACAAGCCAATTGAATCATCGCCAATAAAATCATGAGAACCGATTCGAGTCATTAATGATTGCTGGAATGGTGGGTGCATACGGTAATATTGGTTGTATCCTTTTTTTGACGATATTCTCGCTAGTACCATCAAATATCAAATAACCGGCAAATAACCGGGGTCAGTAATAACTGGGGTCAGAGTAACATTAAGTTGTTGGTTCTTCCTGACCCTAATTATTGAATAATGAAGATCTCTGTAACTATTTTATTTACAGGTAACTTTAACACCTGAGTAGTCGCATTATTTCAAGCCCTTGTAGAAATGAATGTTGATATTAAATTTACTGAAGTCAAGTACTGTTGGCGTTAAACTGAGAAGGAATCCTTTGAAGCTGATTGGAATATAGCAATGATGGACTTTTATCACCAGACAACAGCAACCTGGGGTTTGGAAGAAAGTATTCTGATTGATTCCATACCCAGTCATCTGTCCATGTCCAGCAGTGGTGGCATTTATAGATGTTTGCAATTTCCTTGGCCAGTTTTGTATTAATACAACATTTGATTGGTTCTAATACACCAGATTCAACATAGTTTCTGGCGAGCAGAGTTGAACGCTTTGAAATATAGCAAGACACCCACATTTTAAAATTCATTTCAGTACGGAGGTTATTGATAATACGGTACAATTGGACGTGATCCTCGTGACCGTATTCACCCCAGGGATTGTGGGTAAAAACATTCATCTTAGGGGAAAGCAGTGTTTTCAGTTGCGAGCGTATCAGCCCAAAATTACGTTCATAGTTTTGTGTAACACTGATATTCGGAGTAATTGATTCGAGACTGAGGCCATACGGAGACATTTCTGGTTTAGCCCAATCAGCCAGTGCATAAGAACCCGCTTCTGAAATCCCTAGACAGACAACTTTGAAAGGAAGTGCAGTGATGGCTTCAGTTCTAAGCTTACCGATATCTGGTTGTTGATCATAGTCGCGAAAAATGATAATCACTTGATCAATTTCAGACAGCAATGAACTAAACCAAAGTACCTCATCATCTGGATGTGCAACGATTAGAACAGAGTGTTCCTGTTCAGAAATCCTATTAGGCATCGCTGTTGTTATTGTCTATCCGCGTATTCTCCATCTATCAATTTCTTGCGAATTCTAAATGGTTATTACTCATATGACTATTAACTCTGGTAAACTTGAACATTGATGTTCTTTTGCAACGAAATGTCGTTTTGAACGGCTCATCGCCTATCGTAAAATCAAAAACCGTCCCGCCTTCTGTCGCCCAATCTGACATTGCACTGTCAAGTATCATGATGCCCGGTGAAAACCGTCCATATCGATCGTAATCGCAGGCGAGTACTAGATAGTGGTAACTGTTGCTATTAACCAAGCCAAAGCACAGAGCAACTGGTGCACCATTGCATGTCAGCATGTATGTTCGTGCAAAGCCTGATTTAGCGCCAGTTTCTGCGACTTCTTTGTAGAAATCCAGCACCACTTCTTGTTGAATCGGATCGTGAGGAAATCGGCCTTTGCGATAGCGACTTGCCCAGGTCAACGCACTAGCGGTTTCTTCGGTTGGAAGTAGACGCAAATTCACAGTTCCTGTTTCAGCAAGGCGTCGCATTTTTCGGTCAAGCTGACTGCGTTTTTTAGCACCGAGATTCTCAGTTCGCCATTGGGAATAGTGTTCTCCGAACCGAACTGCATGACTATCGAAAGCGAGTTTTTCTGGTGCTGTTTCAAGCAGTTTTTCCCACAATGCTAAGTCGCTTTGTCTGACAGGTTCTATGTATAAAACATCATGGTCACCTATTGCTTCTAGCAATTGATTTGAGAGCGATGAGAATTTGTCTAAGTGCATATATAGATCAGGATGCAATACCGCACTACAATAGTCGCTTACACCATTGAAAGCATATTCAACGATTACTCGATTAGCGCGTTGACTTCGAATCAGCGGGATCACTGCCAATAGCGCTCCGGTTTCCACACAACGACCGATAATAATAAGCGCTTCGATAGTCTTATTATTCACGAGGTGTTTATAAAAAGCAGTTAACCAGACGGGATGTTGAAAAGCGGTGGCGTTAGAGCAATTGAAAAGGGTCTTGTATTCGCTTAAGTCAAAATCGAAATATGCTGAACGGGTCATCTCTATCATTAACGAAAAACACCACGAATTCGACGCCAATATGGTCGGGCAATGGTCTTGAGCCATCGCTCACCAATTAAAATATCATCCCCACTAGCTGTATTTAGATTGGCAATCATTGCTTGCAACTTATCTTCGCTCAGTTTCTGAGTTGCTCTCCGGTCTGGGTGCGCTCCCTCCAATACTTGTTGTTCATTTCCATGATTTGGATTGGTGTTGATTTCATAGATTTGTAACTGATTATTCACAATAGAACAGTCAGCTCTCCCATAGTCGATTCTGGCTATCGCAAAAGCTTTCTCTAAGACATCGTTATAACCATTGTTGCATACAAATTCACGCTCAAGTGCAACAAAGTGTTCTTTATAGGGGTGCGCTTCTAAACGCTCTTTATCGAAACCATCTTTAACAATCCATGAATCATCGAATGCCATATGGTGCGCAATTACCTGTCCAGCAATACAATAACTTGATAATCTAGTCCAGACTCCTGGGATCAATTCTTCACTACTATATACAATAACCAGCTTCCCATCTAAAGAGATGCCGCACCGTTCCATTTCCTGAATTGCAGCATCCAGATCCTTCTGGCAATCGATTAGCGCGATTTTAGTGCTATTGTGGTCATATGAATTTCGGACAAACACTGGAAATCGAGATGGCTCAGGGTTGGAATCACAACGCAGCACCGAAAATTGGTTGATTCCAGCTTCTTCGAAACGACGCAGGATTTCATAGCGACTCCGTACTAAAGCGGGGTGATTAAGGACACGAGCACCTCCGTTTTTAAGACAGGTTGCAATTTGAGCAGCGCGCCTTAACTGAAGCCCGGAAAGTCGCTCATGATCAGTGAAAATCCATGTGCCAGAAGGTACTGACTTTCTTCTAAACAATGTCTTGTATGACCATAGGGGCAGTTATGCCGCCCATGATGATGAACTAATCGTTTAACTGTAATGGAATGGTCGTGGGTGGTGACAAAATGGATCATGCTGTGATCATATTGATTTTATTTGTGATTTAAACGATTATTTACAAGCACTCTTGTATAACAGTTCATTGTATCTTCTACTGCTTGTTTTAGTGAGAAGTCTTCAACGCGCCGATATCCTTGCGCTATCAACTCATGGCATGTTCCTGGATTGTTTAGAAGATCAATAATCGCTTGAGTAAAGGCTGCTTTATCTTTTGGAGGGCAGAGCAAAATCGCTGAGGGCTCGCCAGCAACCTCAATAATTCCTCCAACCGAGTATGCAACGCAAGGTAAGCCTAAAGCCATCGCCTCCAGTAGTACACCCCCAAATGCTTCTCTTCGGGAAGGAAGTATTAAAATATCAGCAATTTCTAGTGCAATTCTGACTTCTTTTGGAGTCAAAAACCCCGTTATATTCCAGCTCGTGTGACAGCCTGTGTCGTCAAAAGCTTTTTTGAGTTTATGGTAGTCTGGACCGTCTCCACAGACCAACATAAACGCTCCGGATTTTTCAAGTACTGAAGCGATTAACGGTAAATCCTCCCAGCCTTTTTCGGTTCTTATTCTTCCGACATAGATAACAACCTTCTTATTATTGGGAATATTGAAGCGTTTGCGGAAATCACTTAGAGCGGTGCTCTCGATCTGAGAACGAAAGGTTTCTGCATCAATTGTATCAGGGATCACCATAATACGCCTCGGCTCTACTTTCAGTTGGCGTGAGCAGCGCGCTGAATTCAATGAGGTTAGGACAATCACAGCATCACTCGACCTCAGTGTCCACCTCTCGATCCAAAGGGAGAGATTAAAACGTCTGCCAGCCACCAGCCAGCGCCAATTATTTGAGATCCAGAGTTCAGTATTCAAAGAAACGATCACAGGAATTTTGAGTTGATGTGCGATCACAGTGAGTACCCGACACCAAATCGAATGATTGTAGTGGATGTGGATTAAATCGTAGGCCTTTTCATTTTTAAGTAGCCACTTAACGATACTGATAAACCAGGTAAGCCCAAGTAGTTTGCCAGCGAAAAACTCACTGAGGGAGATGCCACAACATTCAACACCCAAAGTGTCTGAATGTTGTGTAGAGCGTGGATAGCCAGGAATGTAACTGGTTAAAACAGTTTGAGAGATTCCTGCCTTTTCCAGCGCTTCAGTGATTCTCCAAACCTGAATTTGAAGCCCACCAGCCGGATCGTACGCAACAGGCCAAACACCTGGGCGAAATAGATGTGGTGTAATCCGTAATACTTGAATCTTAGTATTCATTTTTCAGTATCTTCTCATTATTTACCGGAAACTTATAAATCAATAGCTTTGCCGCAGTTTTGACGAAAGAAATATAGAATTTTATCCAAATTCTTGTAACTTCTCATTATTTACCGACACCCTTAAAATCAATTGGTTACAGTGCATAAAAATTGGACGTTTTAATTTTAACCTTTGTAAGTCATGGATATTTTTATTTTACGAACGAGTTTTAATGATATTTCTACATTTATTTCATTAAAATCACTTCTAAGCTATTGAATTATAAGCTGTCGGTAAATAATGAGAAGTTACAAATTCTTTTATAAAAACAAAATATCAATGATTTAGGAGTTTCCACGTTCAAAATCAAGCCTTATTGTCATGATAGGGCCTATTGTTTTACTGCAAAAAATTGCTATAGAATTCAGAGATATGATGTTTTCCGTCCCTTACTTTTAGCTCTTTCAGATG
>JAZGEP010000106.1:0-11325 GCA_036478815.1 Methylococcales bacterium | reverse complement strand
GCTGAATTTGGCCAACTTTTCCCATTATTTTCGTTAAATAGCACAACTATTCGCCTCAAATAATGGAAAAATTTGACTCAAATCAGCTTTCCCTCGCTACGGCTTCTATTCTCGGACAACCTCCTAGTCCAGCGATTGGTGTTAGCGCAATTATTTTCGATTCCAGTGAACGCGTATTATTAATCAAACGTGGACAACCACCCGCGTTTGGTCAATGGCATGCTCCCGGGGGAAAACTCGAGCCAGGAGAAACCATGGTGTCTGCCTGCCAACGCGAGGTTGAGGAAGAAACCGGCATAAGCGGTATTGAAATTGATTGTCTGCTCGCTGTTGTTGAGCGTAGGCTGGAAGGTTTTCACTACGTGATCATCGATTTTCTTGCGCATCTGACTCAGTCAATTCCAACAACACCGGTTGCGGCAGATGACGTGCTTGATGCGCGTTGGGTGACTGAACTTGAGTTATCCAGATTAGACTTGGCGGAGGGCTTGCTACCGATTCTGCAGCGAGCTCGACAGATGCATCGTAATGATCTCCACAACGGCTTGTATGATGTTAGTGGGATGGGGGCTGATTTTCTACCCTGCCTGGATTAGTGTTATCAAATTGTTGCTTGAATCGTTGTATAGTTGCTTGAATGCTGTTTTTTTTGTGTTCTATATCAGCAGCCAGAGTAAATTGTTGCAATGCTTTTTGTAGGTTTTGTTGCGGGTGTTCAATTTTGAAATAAATATTGCCATTCAAATAATCAGTCAGAAAACGTAATCCCAATTCAAATGGAATTAGCAGGATTGCATCGTAGAA
The DNA here is from genome assembly GCA_036478815.1 of Methylococcales bacterium. GTDB lineage: Bacteria > Pseudomonadota > Gammaproteobacteria > Methylococcales > DRLZ01 > DRLZ01. The sequence continues at coordinate 10,521 of JAZGEP010000106.1, read as the reverse complement.
CCAGTCGTATTCCATCGGCGTTATAAATTTTTGAGTCTGCTCCAGATAACTTTCAAGAATGGCCTCAAATAATTGTAAATCAAACTTCATGCTCGAATATTGATGCTCGCCACTAACAATTGTGCTGCAGCATGATCGCAAACAGTCTCCTATATCATAATGAATTAATCCGGGTTGCATGGTATCCAGGTCAATCAAACTGATTGCTTGTTCGCCTTTTGCATCAAACAATATATTATCGCGCTTGGGATCACCATGAATCAGACGGATTGGTAAGGATTTAGCTTGTTTGGCTTGCTCCAGATTATCGGCATACTCACGAAATCGTCCGATATAAATCAGGCATTGTTGTATTTCCGTTGATATTGGTGTGGATTGAAACTGTTGGTGGGTTTGGTCGAAGTTTAGCAGATAGCTCGGTGTGACATGAAAATCCGGTAACGTAGTCTGTAGTCGATCGAGTTCAATGCCACACAATAATCGATGAAAGCGACCCAGTACATAGCCAATTTCACGTGCTTGTTGGGTGGTCTTAATGCTCGATAGTGTTTGTGTGTTTTCCATAAATCTGAAAGCACGCCAATAATTTCCATCCTCGTCGATATGATAGGCTGTGCCATTTAGAGTCGGTATTAAATCAGGAAATTTCAGCACCCTGGCATTCGACTTTGGCTCAGGTAATCCAGCGATGTGCGCATGCAAGATTTGTAGATTCTCAATAATCTGTTCCGGGTTGTTGAACACATGTTGGTTCATACGTTGTAGAAAGATTTTTTGGGGTTTAGAGCGCTTGCAGTGAATCACCCAGGAACTGTTGATGAGTCCTTGACCGAAAGGTTCCACTGAATATATATCAGTTTGTGGAGCAAAAATGCTGGCGATTGTATTGGCTTTTGAAATCAACGTCACAGGATTAATGGGAATCCGTTGTCAACAGAAACTGAATGGCTTGTTCTGGAGTGTTCAGCAAAGGCAATAAATCAACCTGCCATGGCTCCATAAATCCGTTATTAACCAGCGATTGTATGCAGCTGATGAATGGATTGTAAAAACCATTGGTGTTGATCAGACAGAGCGGTTTATCAAGCTGTCCTAATTGTTTCCAGGTGGCGACTTCCAATATTTCATCAAGTGTACCGAGTCCTCCCGGAAGTGCGATAAAACCATCCGCTTTAGCCATCATTAACTGCTTGCGTTCCAGCATGTCTTCGGTAACGTGTAGCTCAGTTAAGCTGTCATGCACGATTTCTTTTGTGCATAAATGCCTGGGGATAATGCCGATCACCTGTCCGCCCAGCGCTAATACCTGATCTGCAAGAATACCCATTAAGCCGATATCGCCTGCTCCATAGATGAGCGTAATATTATTTTCGACAAGCAAAGTCGCCAATTGTCTGGTAGCTTGTTCATTTTCAGGTTGAATACCATTTTTGGAACCACAAAACACACAGATTGAACGCATGGTCTATCCTGACTATCAATAATTTATAAGCAGATTATTACAATCGTTTAGAGTTTTTCTATATTCGGCAGAGTAATATTGATCTGATTATCTTGCCAGGTAACCGTACCGATATTTTGCCATAAACCAGTGAGATTGTGTTTACGTAAATCCAGCATCCAGTCTGTTGGTGAGTCGATTTTTTTCATTTTGACAGTCAACTGACAGTTCTCAAGTCCAAGCCCAACCTCAGTACACCAATACGCAGTCACTCTTTTAATGGCTTTGTTCATGCGCCAGGGAACAATTCTGGCGGTGAAGCCTATATTTGCCCACATCGAATGGACACGCCCCCAGTTTGGTGCCAGCATGCGTCCTTGCTGATTCACGTAGGGTATCCATTGTTCCTGTCCCTTTTCATCATTATATGTAAATGCAAGAATGTGGTTAAATCCCTCAAAATGATCATGCAAATACAGTGCATGTGGGGTAATGCCTAGAAGGCTGTGAGAGAATAATGCAACCATGCCACTGACTGGAAATAACACTTGACCCAACGGTGTTTTCTCCAGATTGTTTGGGATGCGATGTAATAACCCATGAACAACAGTTACATTTAATTGTAGTAGTAAAACCAGCACTGATAGTTTTACAATACGCTTCGCAGCTTGTTTAGAGGTTGGTGCGATTGAGTGAAGATAGTTGTTAATACTGTTAGTGTTCTCTATGGAGACGGGTGGCAAGCAAGTATCATCGCATGGATTACGGGTGCGGTTGTCAGCAATTTTTCGGTAAACAGTTTTGGCGATCTGGTATATCCCGGGTAGTGAAAACAAGTGCGCAAATGGTGCCAGATAGCCCATTGCTTTGAGAATTTGAAGATAAGTATCAATCCCTGAGTACAAACGATTATTTCGATCGATAGCGTATAAATCTTTCAATAAGTCAATTTGATCGATATTGGCTAATTGTGACTGGTCAACTGCAAAGCTTTGCAAGCCTTTAAAATCGATAGCGTTAGCGATATCGAAATGCTGGATAGTGACTACTGTGCGGCGACATAACGGACAATCTTCGTCATAAAAGACGCTCAGACGTGGTTTGTTGGAGCGTATTTTATTGCCGACCCATCGCCACCAGGAAAAAGGCACGACTAGTAGATAGTGCGCTAGCATGACCAATCCAAACGGGTAAATATTCAGCATCAGGGTAATACCCAAATGAAAACTGGATCCGATTAATAAAATGGGTACGCGAGTCCAGCGCCAAATAAAAACCAGAACAAAGATGAGTTGAAAAGCCATAATCAAATAGCCAACAAATTGCATGAACGGCTTTTGATTAAGCAGCCAGGACACATCCAGAGCTGATATATAGTAAGGCATTGATGCAGGCAGCCATGCACCCATGCCATTGAGCCAATGTTCAGCAAACAATTTATGAATAAAAGAGTCGAAATACAGCAGTTCAAGTGAAAACAATACGACAATCAAATAGCTGAGGATTGGCACAACACGGGTCGGTTGCCAGTTCTGATTAGGTTTGAAATTAGCAAGCCGCAAGCGCAGGTTATCGATAGAGAATGCACGCTCACTGGGAATAAATATCAGCAAAAAGCTTGTGCCAATGACCAGTTGATCAAAGCCACCATCAAAATCTTCCCACATGTTGGTGAACACCACGAACATGACCCAGAAAATATAGTTGAGCAAGGCGTTGATGCGTGTATGCAGTCCAATGGTCAGAAATACAGCACTGATGCCCCAGACTATGAGGAGCATATGGATGACTGTTGATGCTCGATCCAGGAATGGGGTGAGATCAAAAATCAGATGGCGAAAATAAAACAGGAAAATTATTTCTTGAACAATAATCAATCCGAAGGCAATACGAAATAGCCCCAATCCGGTTGCTGGAACCATGTGTTCCAGACAGAATTGTAAGCGAGAAGTGATAGTTTTCGTCATCAAGAAATGAGATTTTGTTACTGATAGCAACCGTTTGAGTTGCACATATTATATACTTTCCGCGCATGAAGATTCAGCATTTAGAGCATGAAAATATTACGCAAGCTGTAACTAGTAACTGCTCAGATTTATAGCCTCGTCAGGAGCGAGGACTTGATAACATCTACATCAGGTGCGGGAGTGTTGTCTGTCTTGCGCCTTGCCGTTACGGTTGTATCGCTTGCTATGCTATGAAGATGACGAAAAATGAATAAAGATCGAACCAAACGTATACAATGGTCTACAGTATTATATAGGGGATACTTTAATTTATGAAAACAGGCAGATAAAAAGTGGGACTACCAACCACAATAACAACATGGGTTCCATGGGTTATTCTATTGCTGGTGATTTTAGCGTTATTGAGGTTTTTTGTATCAAAAGCGACACCAGCTGCAAAAAGCTCTGAGATATCCACTGTCAAGTACCGATATCGACAACGTAAAAAGCTCTGCAAGGACAATGAGGCAGCATTTTTGTCAATCCTGGAGAAGGCTGCAGGTGGTTCAGTCCGTGTGTTTAGTAAAGTTCATGCCGCGCATCTATTGATCCCGCGCATGGAGCTTTCAATCGAAAACTGGAATTTGTCTTTTGATCGAATTGTGGCAAAACAATTTGATTATGTACTTTGTTCCGCTACAGATATGTCCATTCTGTGTATTGTCATGTTGTACACGCAGAAAAACAAAAAACCCAGCACTGATAAATTCCTTTTAAAAGCCTGTCGATCAGCAGAAATACCAGTGGTTAAATTTTCTTCTGAGGAAGAATATACAGCAGCTGAATGCAGATATTTACTCAAAAAAGCAATACCAGATGCATTTGCACGCTATAGTAAGTCGAAGGCTCCTGTCAGAATAGATACAGAAAACATCAAACAGAAAAATTCAGAAGACAGTTTACAACTGATGTTGCTTCGCGAAGGGCAGCGGCGTGTACAAAAACTACAACACAGTAAAAATAAGAAAACGAATTAGGCAACTCGCAATAAATAACTTGAACATTCTGGCTGGTCTTTTGGCTCCTGACGAAACAATCTCAATCGTTGCGTAGACCAACTATGCGCCTCTTGAGATCGTTTCATCAGCATCAAAAATCCTGCGCCACCATTGCTCAAGTTATTCCATGCGCGTTCCTTAGGTAGTTTGCGGAATCAATTTACCAAAGATCTGCCATATTCTTCTTGCTCGTTTCCAAGGAGTGAGGATTTAATCTTATCCGAATCCTGACATGTCTTTTTGTCCGTCTTCTTCGTTGTAGAAACAGCTAAATTTCTCCGTCTTGTATACGAACAAAACTCCTGTCTCAGGATTCGGATATTATTAATATCTTCGCTCTTAAGTGTTAAAAACCATCCGTTTAAAAAAGCTAATTCATCAAGCAGTCTGCTGACGCTCTTGCCTTAAACGTATCAAGGTTAATAGTCCGATCGATATTCCTGAGCCGATGAAATCTGCCAGCCAATCGAGAACATCGGAAGTACGACTAGGTATAAATGATTGATGCACTTCATCCAATGCTCCATAAATGCTGCAAAATCCCAGACTTGCCAGAAATAGCAGCTCAGTACTTTTTATCTGATGACGAAGACAACGCCACGCCAGAAAACCCAGGAAGGCATATTCGGCAAAATGGGCTAATTTGTCCTGATGGGGAAATAACCCAGGCACAGGAAGTCCACTCTGATGAGATAACCAGAATATAAGCGAACAAAACCCTGTTAATATTCCTGTGTCAAAATACTGTAAATATTCCATTTTCATGATGAACGATTTGTTTGAATTTGCTTCTAAGTGTTTACACTATTCTAGTATAGATGAAAAACTGGTGCTAACTAAGCAGGCGAAACAGTTAGCAGATAACAATCAATTATTAATGCACTGCAGTTTTGAAATAACACCTATTGAACATGTGGTTTTTCCTGAGAGCCCAATATTAGTGGCGCCAAGAGATCTTCCACGAAGGCGACTAGGGACATTGAAAGGTCGTATTGCATTATTGCACGCTGTTGCGCATATTGAGTTTTATGCGATTTATTTGGCGTGGGATATTATTTATCGGTTCAGAGGTCAGTCAGACCAGTTTTATCTCGATTGGTTGCATGTAGCAGCTGATGAAGCGATTCATTTTTCTTTAATTTGTGATCGGTTGCGAGAGCTGGGTAGTGATTACGGTCAGCTGCCGGCACATAAAGGACTATGGGATGTGGCTGTTGATACCGCAGATGATCTCCTTGCTCGGTTGGCGCTGGTTCCGCGCTACATGGAAGCACGCGGACTGGATGCTACGCCAGGTATGGTTGAGAGGCTGATAAAACATGGTGACCAGGTTAGCGCCGCTTTGTTACAGCGCATCGTTGACGATGAGGTTGCTCATGTACGCTATGGCAGTGAATGGTTTGCCAGTGTCTGCGCGCAGCGTTCATTGATACCTGAGCAGGCTTATTTTGACTGTCTGGAGCAATACCTAAAGGGAACACTCCGTGGCCCATTTAACCATGATTTACGCAAACAAGCTGGTTTTAGTGATGCAGAGATGCGCCAGTTGGAAGCATTGAGTGGGCGAGTATTTAGGGCCTAATAACAGTCGGAAGTAATTAAATCCTTATAGTCCTGATCAGCTGTAGTGGCTTTCTACGTAGCGATCCACAAGTTGCTGAAATTCTTGAGCAATATGATCACCTTTCAAGGTGACAGTACGCTTTCCGTCTTCAAATACCGGAGCAATCGGAGTTTCCCCGGTTCCAGGCAGACTGATGCCGATATTGGCATTTTTACTTTCGCCTGGGCCATTAACCACACAGCCCATTACTGCAACTTCCATTTCTTCTACACCGTGATATTGTTCACGCCATTCGGGCATTTTATGGCGTAAGTAGCTTTGAATATCTTGTGCCAGATGTTGGAAGTAATCACTGGTGGTGCGTCCGCAGCCAGGGCAGGCAATCACCATTGGGGTAAACGAACGCACGCCCATGGTTTGCAGAATTTCCTGACCAACAATGACTTCCTGAGTTCGTGATGCACCTGGAGCAGGTGTTAGTGAAATACGGATGGTGTCGCCGATGCCTTGTTGTAGCAGAACAGCTAATGCCGCAGATGATGCGACAATCCCTTTAGTGCCAATACCAGCTTCTGTTAAACCCAGATGAAGCGCGTAATCACAGCGTTGCGCAATATTTTGGTAAACAGCGATTAATTCCTGAACACCGCTCATTTTACAGGACAGAATAATTCGTTCTTTCGACATTCCAACTTCAACTGCCTGCGCAGCACTTTCAAGTGCTGATGTAATGACAGCTTCACGCATAATTTCAGGCAATTCCTTGGGATTGCCGGCTGTTGTGTTTTCGTCCAGTAAGCGTGCCAGTACCGATTGATCCAAGCTGCCCCAGTTAACCCCAATGCGTACAGGTTTGTCGTATTTGCAAGCCACTTCAATCATTTGTACGAATTGAGTATCCCTCCGCTGACCTTTGCCAACATTGCCCGGATTAATACGGTATTTGCCAAGCGCTTGAGCGCAATCTGGATATTCAGTGAGTAATCGATGCCCATTGAAATGAAAATCGCCGATTAATGGCACATCGCAGTTTTTAGTATCGAGTGCTTCACGGATATGGGGGACGGCCTTCGCCGATTCTTCATTGTTGACTGTAATGCGCACCAGTTCTGAGCCAGATTGCGCTAGTTCCAGTACTTGCTGAACAGTGCTGCTCACATCAGCAGTATCAGTGTTGGTCATTGACTGAACCACGACTGGAAAATCTCCTCCGATTGTGACGGAACCGACAGTTACTGGTACTGATACTCTGCGTTTGATTTTGGTTTCAGGCATAAATCAATGTTTTGACTATAGTTAAAGTGGTGAGTGTGATTGATTTGACAATCACCCTAATTATCCGCAATCCCAGTGAAGGTTAGAAGATAACGTGCTAATTCAATATTTTTCCGATCTCCATTTAGAGTTCGGCCCTTTAGTGTACCCGCAAACCGAGGCAGATATCATTATAGCAGCTGGTGATATTGGTATCTATCAAGATGGTGCTGAATGGCTTGCTGAAATTGGCAAACCAGTTTTATATGTAGCAGGCAATCATGAATTTTATCATCATGAGTACACCGATACATTACAAGCAATCCATCAAACTTGTGCGAATTCCAATATCCATTTTATGGAACAACGTGTCGTTGTTATCGACGATATGCGTTTTTTAGGTTGTACACTGTGGATTGATGCTGAAAGAGTTATCTCGGAAGACAAAAAAACAGCCAGTAATGATTTTAAAAAAATCAGATATGAAGAAGACATGTTGAGTCATGAAGTCGTGTATATGCTCAATCAACAAGCAGTGAAATGGTTAACTGAAGAGTTGGCAAAGCCGTTTGAAGGAAAAACCATCGTTATTACTCATCATGCGCCAACATTCTGGAGTTGGGGAGGATCACCGATGGCGCCTGGTCGTTACAGTTATTGCAATGACTTGCGTCCACTGATGTATAAGCACAATATAGAGGCCTGGTTTCATGGACATACGCATCAAATTCGTGATTATCAATGCGGTAATACACGGGTGTTATGCAATCCACGTGGATACTGGGGACATCACGCAGTGAATGAATTCCAGGCTGCGCAGGTTGTGGAGATTTAGTTGGTAATAGTTGTGAACAATATTGCCTTAAACGTGCATGAAATAACTTGAACAATGATGGTGCAGGAGTAAAAGACCAGCCAGAATGTTCAAGTTATTCCATGCACGTTCCTTAGGAGTGAGGATTTAATAACTTCCCGAAGTTTGACTTGCCTTTTGATCCCACAGGAGCACTCATCAAATAGTTGCGTAGCCTGCTATGCGCCCATTTTATGAGTGCTCCTGTGAAATCAAAATGCTGCGCCAAACTTCGGTAACTTATTAAATCCTCACTCCTCAGTGATCCACGAACCACTGAATAGGGTTCACAATATGCTACTCTGTCAATTCAGTGTAAAACGGATAATCAGTGTAGCCCTCAGCAGTACCTCCACCGAATAACGTGTGAGTATTGGTGATTTCATTCAGCGGTGCATTGTGTGCCACACGCATTGGATAGTCGGGATTAGCTAAAATCTTGCGTCCAAAACCAACCAGATCAACCAACTGCTTATTGATCACCTCATTACCCCGTTTAGGTGTGTAATTTCCGGTTGCAATAATCGTGTTACTGAATTTTTGTCTTAATTCTTTTCTGAATGATTCCGGCACTTCAGGGGCATCATCCCAATCAGCTTCACATAAATGTAAATAGGCGATGTCCAGCTGGTTAAGTTGTTCTGCGGCAAGCATAAAAGTGTCAAGAATTTCTGGGTCACCCATGTCTTTAAATCGAATATAAGGCGATAATCGCACGCCGGTTTTTTCCTTGCCAACCGCATTAACAACTGCTTTGGTGATCTCGATTAAAAAACGTGTGCGTTTTAGTTGTGATCCACCATAGTCGTCGGTTCGTTTATTGCAGTTTGAACGCAGAAATTGATCGATTAGATAGCCATTTGCACCATGAATTTCAACCCCATCAAATCCTGCGGCAATTGCATTGTTAGCAGCAGTTCGAAACTCTTCGGTTACCTGTTGAATATCCGCTTCGGTCATTGCTCGAGGTTCTTCAACATCAACAAAGGTTACATCACCATTCGGCGCACCATCAAAGATGTAAACGTTAGTGTCTTTGGCAATACAAGGGGAAGGCGCAATCGGTTGTAAACCGTTTACTTGCGAGGTGGAGACACGTCCGACATGCCATAATTGCAGAAACATTTTACTGCCCGCGTCATGCACAGCTTGCGTGACTTTTTTCCAGCCTTCAATTTGCTCCTGTGTATAAATTCCAGGCGTGTTCGCATAACCCATGCCTTGCAAAGAAACCTGCGTTGCTTCGGAGATAATCAAACCCACTGAGGCACGCTGAGCATAATAAGTCGCATTCAATTCAGTCGGAATGTCTCCGGGCTGTTTGGCTCTTGAACGCGTCATCGGTGCCATCACAAAGCGATTTTCTAAATTAACATTAGCAAGTGAATAAGGTGTAAACAGTGCTTCGCTCATGGTTTTGTCTCTCTTACGTTTGATTCAGAAAGCGGCCACTCCTGATGTTGAGGTAGGCCATCGGTTAGTTGATACCATGGGGCTTTTGAGCCGGCAAAGATATTGGCAACAGGCATGCTTTCCGGGTCTTGCTCCAAGCCTCCCAATGGCACACCGACAAGATCCGGGTCATTTTCATAAAAGCTCATTAAATTTGAGCCGCACACCGAGCAAAATGTTTTGACCACATTGTCTGATGAATGAAATTTAGATAGTAAATGCTCTCCCGTCACCCATTTGAATTGTGATTTTTTGATGGATGCGCGTGTTCTAAAAGCAGCACCATGCCAGCGCCGACATTTAGAACAATGACAATTAAATATCGGCCCTAACGGGCCTTCTATCTCATAGCTGATTGCTTCACACAAGCAACGACCTGTCAGCTTCATCGCTTAAAAATATCCTTGATGGTCGCTTGATAAAGTTGTCATGCTGTACAAAATAATCATTGATGAGCAATGGGTGTTTCAGTGAATAAATAGTCTTTCAACTCTTTATCCATCTTAGGGTCTTTTCTGCGGATCCATTCAAGCACCATCGCTGCATGTTCTTTTTCTTCATCTCGATTATGGGCAAGAATTGCTTTGAGCTCGACATCTTTGCAAGCATCAACTCGCTGGTTGTACCAGTCAACAGCTTCTAACTCTTCCATTAGCGAAGTGATGGCACGATGCATATCGCGGGTTTCGTCAGATAATTCATTAATGGGTTCGTGGTAGCCTTCGTTGGACATTTCATTCTCCTGTAAAGATTTATTGTATATTGAGTAAGGAGCGTGCATGAAATAACTTGAACAATTCACTTGTCTTGTTGCTCATCTTCGGTGTTGCGAAAACAGTTACATCGCTCACTATGCGCCTGTTTTCGCGCCTTGAATATGAACAGTAATTTGACAACAATGGCCTACGTCAATTGTTCAAGTTATTTCACGCACGTTTGTTGCCAGGTTGTTG
>JAZGEP010000105.1:0-21843 GCA_036478815.1 Methylococcales bacterium | reverse complement strand
GATCATCTTGCTTGTCTATCCTTCCGTCTTCGGCGTTGCGAAAAGGGTTGCATACAACGAGTATGCGCTCCTTTCCGCGTCTTGAATACGAAACGATATCCGGCGCAATATGATCAAGTTATTTCTTGACAGGCCCTTAATAATATTTCTTTCTCCGCTAAGCTGTTTTACGAAAATATTTACTGGAGATGGGGCTTTCGACAGGCTTTGTTTAGTAAAACATGAATTCAATTCAAAAATTAAGAGGATAGAATAAAATGAATAAAACATTACCAAAATTATCAGGTGTTGCCTTGGCAGTTGCTGCAGCAAGTCTTCTGTCCGGCTGTGCATCAAGCGGTTCAAGTTCAGAAGCAATAGCAGAAACTATTGATTTGGTACAGTGCAGTGGCGTTAACAAATGTAACGGCCATAACGACTGTAAAACAGCAAAAAATGCGTGTGCAGGCCATGCCGTCTGTAAAGGGCAAGGTTTTGTGATGATGCCCGCAAAAGCCTGTAGTGATGTCGGTGGAACAATCTCTTCAGTATCTAATAAACCGATTGTAGTTGCTGATCTGATACAGTGCTCAGACGTTAATAAATGTAAAGGCCATAATGATTGTAAAACCGCAAATAATGCTTGCGCAGGTCATGCAGCTTGCAAAGGACAGGGGTTTGTTCACACTACAAAAAAATCTTGCGATGATATCGGTGGTACCAGTTAAGTCGTTTGTTTACCTTTAAGGTGGTTTGACGGAATAAAGTTACCAAAATTGCGCAGGATGTTTGTTTCTGACCGAACGATCTCAAGAGGCACATAGTCATTCTACGTAACGATTGAGATTGCGTTGGTCAGGAGCAAAAAGACCAGCAAGGTTGGTAACTTTGTTTCGTCAAACCACCTTAAGACATTTACTCATATTCGCTACCTCCTTCTGCACACAGCAGGTAGCTTGCTCTTTCTCCGCACAAAAGAATACAATTTCATGAATGAACATTTCTTGGGTTTTGGATTGGGGTTACGCACCGACCATTACCAAGATGTGCTGACCCAATTACCCGATATTGACTGGTTTGAAATTTGTTCAGAAAATTTCATGGTCGCAGGCGGGAAACCGCGTTATTATCTGGATGCAATTAAGGCACATTATCCCATTGTTATGCACGGTGTCTCTTTATCCATTGGTAGCACTGATCCATTAAACAAAAGCTACTTGCAACAACTCAAAACTCTGATTAATCATGTCCAGCCTGAATGGGTATCGGATCACTTGTGTTGGACAAGTTATGCACAGACCAACAGCCACGACTTGTTACCATTGCCCTATACTGATGAGGCGATAGAACATGTGGTCGAACGAGTCAAGCGGGTGCAGGATTATCTGGGCAGACAATTGTTACTGGAAAATCTATCCAGCTATCTCAGCTATAAAGATTCCATTTATGATGAATGGACTTTTTTAAACACCATTGCCGAACAAGCTGATTGCCTGATTCTGTTGGATATCAACAACATCTATGTCAGTGCACGCAATCACGGTTATGATGCGGTCGATTATTTGCAAGGCATCAATCAACAACATGTGCGCCAATTCCATCTGGCAGGTCATAGTGATGATGGTGATTATGTGATTGATACACATGATGATGATGTTTGTGATGCTGTGTGGACATTATATGCTCAGGCTTTGCAACGCTTTGGTGCAATTTCCACCATGATTGAACGTGACGCCAATATTCCAGAGTTTAATGAACTCTATGCTGAATTACAGCAAGCAAAGCAAATCGCGTATCAAACCCTACCCGAACTACAGGCTACATAGGCCAACGCAACCTGATAATGTCCCGCTTGGCAGAATTACAACAACAGTTTATGCAAGTTTTGCAAGGTACAAGTCCGGCTCAGTTTGCCGATTCCATCGTTACCCAAGGACGTGTTAGCACCCTCACTCGAATTGATATCTACCGTAACGCTTATTACCAGCGACTGAAAGAAAGCATCGAGGTTGATCATGACATTCTGGGCAATTATCTTGGTGATGATCTATTTGAGCAAATGGTTACAGGCTATATCGACGCATACCCGTCACAACAAACCTCATTACGCTACTTTTCCGAACAACTCCCGGTTTTTTTGGCCAACACTCCACCTTTCAGTGGTTATCCTGTGTTGACTGAATTGGCTCGTTTTGAACGCTATTTATTAACTGCATTTGATGCAGCCGATGCGAATATTGCAAGTACTGCCATGCTTGGCCAAATACCAGAACAAGACTGGCCTCAAGTGCATTTTCGCTTGCATCCCAGTGTGCAACGCTATCAAAGTGATTGGAATGCAGTAGAAATATGGCAAGCTCTCAAGCAACAACAAAATCCACCAGCACCCACCAAGTTTAAACAAAGCTGGTTAATTTGGCGCAATTGCGAACGACTGACTGAATTCAATTCACTGAATGTTTGTGAACAAACAATGCTGGAAGGTATGATTAAGGGGTTAAATTATGCTGATTTGTGTGAACTATTAACTGACCAACTGCCAATCGAACAAGTTAGCGAAGCCTCAGTGCAATGTTTAGTCAACTGGTTGAATCTTGGTGTTATTAGTGTGTTGTCGGTAAACCCAGTAGTGTTGACATTACAAACCTGAAATTTTCGTAACTCAGCTTACCCTTTATTGTGTCCAATAGCTGTGTTGAAAGTGCTCATTTACTGAGCTATGTAACTGTTTTCGCAACACCGAAGATGAGCAAAAAGACAAGTGAATTGTTCAAGTTATTCCATGCACGTTTGTTGTTTATTATGCTGTTATCCACAATTTGACGAGTAAATAATGCCTAATAAAGAAACACACGGTCTTCGTTTGCAATTCAAATTTCATTGGATCTCTGCATTGTGTGTATTATTTTTATTAACATGTTTAATCCGGCTGGGATTCTGGCAACTGAATCGAGCTGAGCAAAAGCAACAATTTCAGAGTGACCTGGATGCCTTGCGCCTGGCAAAGCCGATACCTGTCGAAAGCCTTAGGTTGGATGATGTAAATAAGCTGAAAAGCGTCAGGGTGAAACTTGATGGCAGTTATGTCAATGACAATTCAGTTTTGGTTAGCAATCAGTTTTTCCAGAACCGTCCAGGTTATGAGGTATTCACAGCATTCAAGTTACATTCCAGCGATCAAATTGTGTTGGTAAGCAGAGGCTGGATATCAATTAATTACGATAGTCAGCAACCACCTAGAATAGAGCCGGTAACTGGAACTCAGCAACTTGTTGGCGAAATCAATGTGTCTTCAACCAAATCATTTTTCCTGCCCCAGAAAATTGAATCGCCGGTAACCTGGCCACTGTTACTGCACCATTTTGATATTAACAACATTAAACCTTTGTTTGATAGACCGCTATTGCCTTTCATCGTCAGGTTGGAACAAACTAGTAGTGGGGTGTTGAAAAGACACTGGCGAGAGACACGACTAAACCTCAATAATAGCACCTCGTATGCCATTCAGTGGTTTGGTATGGCACTGATTTTGATTGTCATAACAATGATCAAAAGTACCAATATCCTGGAAATTATTAGCTCTCATCAATCGACTCGATAAGTTTTCGGTGATTGATATCCGAAACATCAATAAACCTATATCAAGTTTTTATGAGAAAGCCGTGCAGCGATTGTGTATTCTTAATTCATACTTCTATACTTCTGACTTTTTAATTGACCAATATGAAAATTGAGCTATTGGCGATTGGCGATAAAATGCCGACCTGGGTTGCCACCGGTTTTAATGAATATGCACGCAGATTGCCGGCAGATACAACGCTGCAATTAAAACAAGTGCGTGCGGTTACCAGAGGAAAAAATTCCTCAATTCCAAAAATTATTGCTGAAGAAGAAAAACGTTTACGGTCAGTAATGCCAAATTCTGCTCACATTGTCGCGCTTGATGTGAACGGCAAACAATTGAGTACACCACAGTTGTCTGAACAACTCAGCATCTGGAGAGAGCTTGGCAAGCCCATTGCGTTGATTGTTGGTGGTGCAGACGGCTTATCGCCCAATCTGTTAAATCAAACAACCCAGAGCTGGTCACTTTCACGCTTGACTCTTCCACATTATTTGGTGAGAGTCATTGTTGCCGAACAAATTTATCGTGCCTGGAGCATTCTCAATGGCCATCCTTATCATCGCGCATAATTGTCGATTGTTAGCGCTGCACTGTACACGGCCAGCGAATGGCTGACGCACAATTTATTCTCGCTTCCGCATCACCCAGAAGGCGCGAATTACTTGACCAACTCGGATACTCCTATACAGTGTTACCTGTTGATATTGATGAAACTCCCGCTGCGAACGAAAATCCTGACGCTTATGTCAAACGCATGGCTACAAACAAAGTCAGGGCTGGATGGGAATGCTCTGACAAATTACCAGTGTTAGCTGCAGACACAATTTGCGTCTTGGATCAACAAATTCTCGGTAAACCTGAATCATTGCATGCCGCTGAAGTGATGCTTGGTAAACTGTCTGGATGTAAACATACTGTTATTACCGTAGTATCACTCTATAATGGACAACATCAACAAATCGTCAGTAAAAGCCAGGTAAGCTTTAAACCATTGAGCATGATTGAAATACAGCGTTATTGCCAAACACATGAGCCATTGGGAAAAGCGGGCTCATACGCCATACAAGGCTATGCCGCTGCATTTATCAGCGAAATTTCTGGAAGTTATTCAGGCATTGTCGGTCTGCCTCTGTTTGAAACTGCCGAATTACTGAAACAGGTTGACATTCACATTTTTTCGACCAAGCTGCGCCGATGAGTAATGAAATCCTGATTAATGTCACGCCACCTGAAACGCGTGTAGCACTGGTTGAAAACGGCGTTTTGCATGAATTAATTATTGAGCGCGCACAGAGCCGGGGTTTGGTTGGTAATATCTATAAAGGCAAGGTTTGTCGCGTATTACCTGGAATGCAGGCTGCATTTGTAGATGTTGGCTTGCAACGTGCTGCATTTTTACATGCTTCGGACTTGGGGTTGCGCGATACCGAATTACTGGGAACCGACAGTATTGATCGTTTATTGAGAGAAAATCAGGATATTATTGTCCAGGTTACCAAAGACTTGTTAGGGAATAAAGGTGCGCGCCTGACAACTGAATTAGCGATTCCATCACGCTATATGGTGTACATGCCCCATGGAGTTGTGAATGGTGTATCACAGCGTATTGAATGTGAAGAAGAACGTTTAAGACTGCGTGCCTGCATGGATGATTTTCGTGCTGAATTCAAATCCGGTTCTTACATTGCTCGCACCGCAGCAGAAGGCGTTGATGAAGCGACATTACGTGCCGACAAGTTGTTTTTGCTGAAATTGTGGAATTCAATTGAGCCAAAGCTGGAATCATCTGCGCCAGAAAAACTGGTCCATCAGGATTTGCCACTCAGTGTTCGGGTGGTTCGCGATTTATATCGCCACGATATTGACAAAATCAGAATTGATTCAGCAGAAATACATCAACGACTAGTTAGTTTTGCCCAGGAATTTGCTCCTGAACTCACACCTTATATCGAACATTACACCGGCAATCGACCGGTTTTTGATATTTATGGCGTTGAGGATGAAATACAAAAAGCACTGGCACGAAAAGTTCCGCTCAAATCAGGAGGGCATCTGGTGTTTGATCAGACTGAGGCAATGACGACTGTTGATGTCAACACAGGCGCTTATGTCGGTAAACGTAGTCAGGAAGAAACCATTTTCAAGACCAATCTGGAAGCCGCACAGGTGATCTCACGTCAGCTTAGGTTACGCAACCTTGGAGGAATCATTATTCTTGATTTTATTGATATGCATGACCAGAATCATCGCGATCAAGTATTGCAGGCATTGGGAAAGCATCTTGAAAGAGACCATGCTAAGACCGCAATTAGTCAGGTATCACCGCTGGGACTGGTAGAGATGACTCGCAAACGCACCCGGGAAAGTCTTGAGCATATCCTCTGTGAACCATGCTCAACCTGTGAAGGGCGTGGTGTACTGAAAACGGCAGAAACAACATGTTTGGAAATATTTCGTGAGATTATCCGCGAAGCCCGCCAATACGAAATGAATAGTCTTCTGGTACTGGCAAATAACGATGTTGTAGAACGCCTGCTGGACGAAGAAGCCAATACCATTGCGGAACTGGAGAGGACGCTTGGTGTTCAAATAAAATTTCGAGTAGAAAATCAGTATAATCAAGAACAATATGATGTTGTTCTACTGTAGAATTTACGTAAGGCAACTGGAAATAAATAACCCACCCAGATTGCAAAGAATTTTTGTTTGTCTTCGATCTTGTTGCGTAGAGCACATAGCAAGCTATGTAATCGAAGACGGACAAAAAGGCAAGTAAGGTGGGTGGGTTATTTATTTCCAGTTGCCTAACTACTCAGCCTGTCCTCCATTTTGTCCAATTGCTACGGAAACAGTGCTAATTGACGCATGTAAACTGCGCACTTTCACCTTGCACCTAAATGCACCTATCACTATTGATGTTGTGCTTTTTCGTTCCTTGTTGTCTTGGCTGCATTCGTATGTACGCTCTTCGTTCTAAATGTTCAGTTTGACACGGCTCACAAAAATCTTAATCTATGCAGTGATTGTTTTCGCAATCGTCATTACCGTGATGCGTATCGCTCTTTACCAGGTTTCTCAAAATCCCCAATTTCTTGCCCGGCAGGCGAGTAAGGTGCTTGATAGCAAAGTGACTATTGGCAGTGTATCTGCACGGTTACATCGATTGCAACCAGAAGTAGAAATCGAACAAGTTGTGATATCGGATAAAACGGGCAAACAGATTTTCTCACTCGAACAAGGGTTGGTACGATTACATTTATTGCCGTTAATAACCATGGGCAAAGTCAGCGCTGCTTTAATTGCTGTGAATCAGGCCCACTTCGCTTTACGAAAAAACCATCAAGGTGAAATTATTGTCGATGGTTTTGATGGAGAAAGCGATGTTTTCGCATCACTGATTAAACAAGGGCACTATCATTTAACTGATAGCGAAATACGTTGGCTCAGTGATACTGGAGACAAGCCAATTGTTTTCAATCAAGTTGATGTGAAGTTGGAATCTCAACGCAACAATTATCACCTAACTACAGATGCCAGGTTGGCAGAGCAACCAGGGCGGATTCATCTGACAGGGAAATTGTCAACAGGCACAAAACCTGATCAATGCTGCTCAGGTAGTTTTTTTGCCAAAGCAACAGCAGTCCAGCTTGCTGAATTAAAAACGCTCTTGCCAACCACTATTCCAGTACAACAGAGCCAGGGGAGTTTCAGTGTTTGGGGTCAAATTCAACGCGCTCAATTGAGCGCGTTGAATGGACAATTCAGTGTTGATGACATTGTTTGGGATATTGATAACCAGTCATCTAAACCACTCTCTGATTTGCCAGACCATCTTAGCGCCGATATCTGGCTGAAGGCTAATCAGGGTGAATGGCAAATCGCGTTCGATCATATTGACTTGGGCCAATGGATGCCATCTGCAGATCTACAACTTGCGATTCAATCACAAATCAACAAAAATACGGGCAAAGAGTCGAACTATGATTTACGCTTATCAACGTTGCAACTGAAAAAAATTATTCCACTGTTAAAAAAACTCTCACCAACCATCTCATCATCTGAATTGCCAGAATTATTATCGAAAATGGCAGTGCAAGGCACATTGCAAAATGTGCATTTATCTTATCAACCAAACAGTGATTATTCTTTATGGTCGGTCTGTGGGGATTTTTCTCAACTACAAATCAAACACCGGAATTATGCTAATCTGCAAGGAGACTGGTCAGGGAATTTATGTGCTAACCAACAACGTGCAGAATTAACTTTACAAACTGGAAAGGCCAGCATCTACCTGCCAACGTTGTATAAGATACCACTCAAATTAACCGAGTTAAACGGTCAATTAATCTGGCAGAATGCTGGCAAAGGCTGGAAATTAAGCACTGACAACTTAAAACTGATCACTGCTGATTTAAACATGGATTTGGATCTTGAATTGCAAGCTAATCCAAAAGCGCCTTGGATGCTAGATACACAAGTGGATTTTGAGCTGTCCCATGCTAAAAACCTTAAATATTACCTGCCCTCAAAAGTACTGGCGGTTGATGTCGATGAATGGCTGAGCAGAGTGTTTCGAGACGGGGCTCTTAAAAATGGACAGTTTAGTTATCAAGGTCAATTGGTCAGTTCGCCATTTTCAAGCAAAGCAGCTGTTGCTTCAGGCAGCGTTCTCTTAGAGAACACTCGCGTACAGTTTGATCCTGATGAAGAGTGGCCAGAACTCAGTGAATTGAGTGCTGATTTGCATTTTAAAAATGGTCTGGCAACACTGAATGTAGAAAAAGCCAGTTCACTCGGTGTCACTATTAGCAATGGCACTGTCGTCATTAAAGACGTGGAAGAATTAGCCAATGTACAAATCAGAACACATCTGGAAACTTCATTGGAACTAGCTGAAAACTATGTGCTTAATTCACCGTTGGAACAGATGATCGGCCCGATCATTCACTATATTCATCCGAGCGGTGATGCCAGTTTTAATCTGGATTTTCTGGTGCCATTGCACTCTGAAACGGATCAGTTCTGGATTGATGGTGATGTTAATCTGCGCAATGCTCATCTGCTGTTGTCTGATCTCGACTTGAATGTCGACCAAATCAACGGCGAACTACTGTTCACAGAAGAAACTGTAACAGCTGAAGCTATTCGCGCCTTTGTTGATAACCAACCATCTCAAATAAATATCATCGATACACCTAATAATATTGTCGTAAAGGCTACAACAAATGTGAGCAATCTTTTTTTGCAACAACGTTGGCCGTGGCTTACACCATTGGAAGGCAATGCAAATATTAGAGTCAATGTCGAGGTTGCAAAAGACAGCCCACTGGAATCTTCTGATGTTGTTGTTAAAATCCGCTCAGATTTGCGGGGTATGCAGGTGAATATTCCTGCACCGCTTAATAAAACAGCTGATCTAACCAAAGATTTGGCTGTAAAGATCAGTTTGAGTGACTCTAATCTGGTGCCAATTGAGGTGCATTATGGATCAGATGCACACGCCGATATTAAATTACATCAACTATCATCTGATCAATGGGATCTTCACAGTGCTCATTTGATGATCGGTAAAGGTTTCATGCCAACAACGGATGGAGCAACACTAAGTTTAAAAGCACATTTACCTCAATGGAATTTACTGGATCTACAAACAATCAAGGCGTTCACTGCCAAACTCAATGTTGATCAAAATACATCAAGCAATCAGTATTTGAATACTGCAGAAATCAAACTGGACATTGATATTGATCAACTTAACTGGAACGAGGCGGCACTCGGTTCCGTATCATTATCATTAGCCAGGAAAAATTCAAGCTGGCGTGGCAATATTGATGGGTCGATTGCAGTTGGAACAATTAATTATATGCCTGGTCGTGACAACACAGTTGACAACCATACAAAAGCCAGAGGAATGTTGAGTCTGAAACTCGATTCTTTCAATCTGGTTAATACAGCAGCGCTGAAAAATACAAAAAGTTTGTTAACAGCCCGTGATTCTCAGAGCGTTTCGCCTGAGCAACTCCCAGGCTTCAATGTGGTTGTCAAACAACTGGTGTGGGGTGACTTTGCTTTGGGTCACATGCGTCTTGATGCAACAGCGGTTGCAAATGGATTAGTCATCAATAAATTCTCGATGAATGGTGCTGAGCATCAATTATCAACGAAAGGGCGTTGGGATTCTGACGATAATGTCATGTACACTAGTTTTAATGGAAAATTAAAGTCGAAAAACATGGCTCATTTTCTGCATCGATTTGGTATTTATGAAGATATCCGCAAAACAGCAGCAGCGATTGATTTCGATCTGAGCTGGGATTCATCGCCTTTTCGGCCAGACTGGCAATCACTTAATGGTAACGTCAGCCTCAAGTTAAAACACGGACATTTAATAGGAGTGGAACCGGGTATTGGTCGTGCCTTGGGGTTATTCAGCCTGAGTGCATGGCAACGCCGTTTGCGACTTGATTTTAGTGATGTCGTTGATGATGGGTTTGCCTATGATAATGTCAATGCAGAATTCACTATTATCAATGGCAATGCCTATAGTTCTAATCTTAAGGTTGATGGCGTTGCAGCTCGGGTCAACTTCGCTGGACGCATCGGATTACTGACTAAGGATATTGATGCTGTAGTCACTGTCATCCCGCGTAGCTCAATTGCATTACCACTAGCTGGCGTAGCTGGCGGTCCGATCGGTATAGGCGCTGGTTTAGTCATACAACAAGTGATTGGACCTCAGTTTGAAACCTTGTCGAGCAGTGAATACACCATCACTGGCCAATGGATTAATCCACGAGTCACAACAGTGCCTGAAAATGGTGGTATATTCACCAGGATGCTTTGGCAATTGCAAAAGCTGACAGGTGTTGAAAATAAAACGATACAATAAATTTTAGGAGCGAGGATTTAATAATTTCCGGAATTTTGGTTTCACAGAAATGCTAAAAAAATAGACGCATAGCAGGCTATGTAACTATTTTATTAGTGCTTGTGTGGAGCCAGCAGGCAAGTCAAAATCCGGCAGTGATTAAATCCTCGCTCCTTAGTAACAATAGGCAAACGATGACAAAGTGTGCAGTAATTCAAATGGCTTCTGGTGCCAGAGTTGAGTCCAACTTGACTGAAGCAGAACGGTTAATCAAGGATGCGGTGAGGAGCGGTGCAAAACTGGTGGTGTTACCAGAAAACTTTGCCTTGATGGGACTGAATGAGCACGATAAGCTCTCGCATATGGAGTCAGAAGGTAAAGGGCTTATTCAGAATTTTCTGCGTCATATCAGTAGACGCTATGGAGTATGGATTGTTGCGGGTACTATCCCCATGGAATCTGCCCTGGTTAGCAAGATTCGAGCGAGCACTTTGGTATTCAACCATCATGGTGAACGGGTGGGGCGTTATGACAAAATTCATTTGTTTGATGTCGATGTGCCAGATAGCGACGAACAATATCGAGAATCCGATACCATTGACAGCGGTAGTGAACTACTCATCATTGACAGTCCGATTGGTCGGTTAGGTATCGCTGTTTGCTATGATTTGCGTTTTCCTGAAATGTTCAGGATTATGCTGGATGCAGGGATGGAAGTGCTGGCGTTGCCATCTGCTTTTACCGCAGCTACTGGTGCCGCACACTGGGAAATTCTGATTCGTGCGCGAGCCATAGAAAACCTGTGTTATGTTGTCGCCTCCAATCAGGGCGGTGAGCATGAAAATGGTCGTACAACTTATGGTCATAGCATGATTGTAGACCCATGGGGGAAAGTAATGAACACACTGGGGACCGGTTCTGGTGTAGTCAGCGCTGATATCGATTTGGCACAATTGCGTAGTGTGCGCCGCAGTTTTCCGGTACTGAAAAACCGTCGATTACACCAGGAGAACCATCAACATGGATGAAACATCATTGCTGACAACAGCTCAACAAACAATTCTCACCCCCGCCGATATCCAACAATCGGACATTGACCGATTAATGGGTGAACTATGCGCAACACAAATCGATGCAGCTGATATTTATTTTCAGAGCATACGCCATGAGTCCTGGTCACTTGAAGATGGCATTGTTAAGGAAGGCAGCTTCAATATTGAGCAAGGTGCAGGTGTACGCGCTATTAGTGGCGAGAAAACCGGTTTTGCCTATACTGACGAGCTTAATGTTAACGCTTTGCTGGAAGCAGCACGGAGTGCACGAGCGATTGCTCGTAGTGGTCAACAACATAACCATAAAGTTATCTATCCGAAACAACCAGTCTCACTGTACAGTGCTGATGATCCGCTATTATCACTGCCTACAGAAGACAAAATAACGCTTCTGCAACGCATTGATCGCGAAACCCGCGCCCTGGATCCACGTATTGAACAAGTGATGGTTAGTCTGGTTGGTGTCCATGAAACTGTTGTTATCGCCACTCATGATGGATTAGTCAGTGGTGATGTTCGACCATTAATCAGAATGAACATTAGCGTTATTATTGAACAAAATGGTCGTCGCGAAAAAGGTGGGCATGGTGGTGGAGCCCGTACTGATTACAGCTACTTTCTGGAAGAAAATCGTGCGATGGAGTATGCACGTGAAGCGTTACGCCAGGCCGATGTTGCCATGCAAGCAGAACCAGCACCGGCTGGCAATATGACCGTTGTGCTCGGCCCCGGCTGGCCTGGCATTCTGTTGCATGAGGCCATAGGACATGGGTTGGAAGGGGATTTTAATCGTAAAGGTACCTCAGCATTCAGCGGTCGTCTGGGTGAAAAAGTAGCGTCACCACTGTGTACAATCGTCGATGATGGCACGCTTGAAAAACGTCGCGGTTCACTGAATATTGATGATGAAGGCACGCCCACAGAATCCACAGTATTAATCGAAAATGGAGTATTGAAAGAATATATGCAAGACACCATGAACGCACGTCTAATGGGCATGCGCCCCACCGGCAATGGTCGCCGCGAATCCTACTCTCATCGCCCCATGCCAAGAATGACCAATACCTATATGCTCGCTGGTGAAAGCGAGCCCGAGGAAATAATCGCATCGGTTCAATCTGGCATTTATGCACGTAATTTTGGCGGAGGACAAGTTGATATCACTTCCGGCAAATTCGTTTTTACTGCCAACGAAGCGTATTTAATCGAAAACGGAAAAATAACCCGACCAGTTAAAGGCGCAACACTGATCGGCAATGGGCCAGACGTATTAACTCGCGTTAGCATGGTCGGTAACGACTTAGAACTGGATAGCGGCGTTGGCACTTGTGGAAAAGAAGGTCAAAGTGTCCCGGTTGGTGTTGGACAACCAACCATGAAAATTGATGGGATGACCATCGGTGGTACGCAAGTATGAATACTGCAAATAAAGACATACACAACACAGATGACCATTTACAAAAACAACAACAGCTAGAAACACTTAAAAGTATTGTAGCCGACGCATTGTCAGAAGCACAAAACCAAGGTGCAACAGCGTGTGATGCAAGTATCTCAAAGAGTCATGGGTTTTCAGTCACAGCACGCATGGGCGATGTGGAAACCATTGAGCATGATCGTAATCAAGGCTTGGGTGTCACTGTCTATATAGGACAGAAAAAAGGCAATGCAAGCACATCAGATCTTAGCCCCAAAGCAGTTAAAGAAACAGTTGCAGCAGCGTGCGCGATTGCTCGTTACGCGACAGAAGATCCATTCGCAGGTCTGCCTGATGTTGACAAACTGGCCAAACAAATCGCAGATCTCGATTTGTATCACCCTTGGTCAATCGAACCACAACAAGCCATTGACATCGCCTTGCAATGCGAATCTACAGCATTAGAATACGATCCGGCAATCACCAATTCAGAAGGCGCAACGCTCAATACCCATTCGGGAGCACAAGTACTTGGTAATAGTCTTGGCTTCCTGGAAGGCTACTGGACATCGAATCACAGCGTCAGCTGCTGTGTAATTGGTGAGCGTGATGGTGCAATGCAGCGCGACTACTGGTACACCGTCGCTCGTGACCATGCAGATTTGGACAGCGCCATATCAGTTGGTCGGGAAACTGCCAAACGTACATTACGACGTCTCGGATCTCGTTCGTTAAGCCCTAGGCCATGTCCAGTATTGTTTGTTCCTGAAGTTGCCCGCAGCTTGATTGGCAACTTTATTGGCGCGATCAGCGGTGGTAGTTTATATCGAAAAAACACATTCTTACTGGATTCACTCGGACAAACAGTGTTTCCAGAGTTCATACGGATTCATCAGCAGCCATTGTTGACCAAAGCGTTGGGCAGCGCACCATGCGATGCAGAAGGTGTCGCCACACAAACACATGATATTGTCAGCGCAGGTGTTGTCAACAATTATGTACTCAGTAGTTATTCAGCGCGAAAACTCGGCATGCAAACCACTGGTAACGCGGGAGGCACTTATAACTTAACAGTAGAGCCAGGACAGCAAGATTTTGATCAACTGATTAAAACCATGAATACCGGGTTTATCGTGTTAGAACTCATCGGTCAGGGAGTGAACATGATGACGGGTGATTATTCCCGTGGTGCAGCCGGATTATGGGTAGAAAATGGTGAAATCGTTCATCCCGTTGATGAAGTCACCATTGCAGGAAATCTAAAGGACATTTTTAGGCAAATCGCTGCAATCGGCAACGATGTTGACCATACCTCAAGTATCCGCACCGGGTCGATTCTGGTTGAGAATATGGTATTGGCTGGTAGTTAGGGAGAAGAGACCATCTTATCAGGCTAGGAGGCTGTCCGAGAATAGAAACCTACTGCGAAAAAGCGGATTTTGGCCCATTGTTCCGATTAAATTCGTTGAATACAACAAGTATTCGCCTCATTTAATCGAAAAAATGGACTCAAAACCGCTTTCTCTCGCTACGGCTTCTATTCTCGGATAGCCTCCTAGTAAATTAATAAGCTGTATAATAGATAGAAAATACAATCTATCTTTGAGAAAAAAATGTCACATAACAATAAAAGACGGCAGTTTTTATTACTGATCTGTCTGTTCTGTATCGCTCTATTCGCTCATGCTCAACTGCCTGTGTCCGTTGGGTTTAATCAACATCTTAATGTCGGCGAAATCCCTGATGGTTTATCTGCCGGTGATTGGAGTAACATCCAGGCACAGGTCAAGGCTGGAAAGTACAATGCTTATCCAGATAATAACGGTGGCTACCATTCATCCAATCCCGCGCATGGCTGGCAGATTCGTTATGCTGTGGATGGCACCACTACGCTTAGTCCACGTGATCGCGATGCAGGAACCTATCAGTTGGGCTTGAAACTCACTGCTATTGGTTATGACACCTTGGAGTCTCTACGCCGCCCACAGCAAATCAGGAGTCAGAACAACACGTTGGACTATCACTGGAATGACATCCTGACTGAACGTTGGGTCAACAGTGAGAAGGATTTGGAACAATGGTTTTTCTTGAACCAGCGGCCTCAAGGAATTGTTAGTGGAAAGCCACTGATCCTGCAAATGACTTTGGACAGTGTGCTGAGTGCTAAACAAAACGGTAATAGTATCCACTTTACCAATTCGTCTGGCACTACCATCACCTATAATAAACTCAAAGTATGGGATTCTGCAGGACATCAGATGCCTGCCCACTTGCAGCTGAATGCACAGCTCCTCAGTCTGATTATTGATGACAGCAAAGCACGTTATCCACTCACCATCGATCCCAGTTTTCAACAACAAGTCTATCTTAAAGCCTCAAATACTCAGGCTAATGACAACTTTGGTGCCTCTGTCGCCATCGCCGGTAACACTCTGGTGGTCGGTGCATTCGGTGAGTCCAGCAATGCCACTGGGATTAATGGCAATCAAAGCGATCATTCTGCAAGTGGTGCCGGGGCTGCCTATGTGTTCACTCGCAGTGGTAATACATGGAACCAACAAGCTTATCTCAAAGCTTCGAATACCCAGGCGTTTAATTTTTTTGGCAGCTCTGTTGCCATCGCAGGCGACACTGTGGTGGTTGGTGCATTTGGGGAGAACAGTCATGCTACCGGGATTAATGGCAATCAAAGTGATCGTTCTGCAGATGATGCAGGAGCAGTCTATGTGTTTTCCCGTAGCGGCAATACCTGGAGTCAACAAGCCTATCTTAAAGCCTCCAATACTGAGGCGTTTGACCAATTTGGTATTTCTGTTGCCATTGCAGGCAATACCGTGGTGGTTAGCGCCGATCGCGAGGCCAGCAACGCAACCGGAGTCGACGGCAATCAAAACAATAATTCAGCAATTTTTTCTGGAGCTGCCTATGTGTTCTTCCGCAATGGCAGTACTTGGAGCCAGCAAGCCTATCTGAAAGCCTCTAATACCGAGGCGAGTGACCATTTTGGCAGCTCAGTCGCCATTACCGGCGATACAGTCGTTGTCGGTGCAGATCGTGAGGCCAGCAACGCCACTGGAGTCGGCGGTGATCAAAACGATAACTCAGCATCGGGTGCTGGGGCAGTCTATGTATTCAGCCGTAGTGGCAATACCTGGAGCCCACAAGCCTATTTGAAAGCCTCCAATAGCGGGGCGTTAGACCAATTTGGCAGCGCTATCGCCATCGCAGGCAACACCATGGTGGTCGGCGCAGATCGTGAAGCCAGTAACGCCATTGGAATCAATGGCGATCAAAACAATAATTCCGCGGATGCTGCGGGGGCAGCCTATGTGTTCTCCCGCAATGGCAACAACTGGAGTCAGCAAGCCTACCTCAAAGCCTCTAATACCGGGGCGTTTGATCAATTTGGTTTGTCTGTTGCCATCTCCAGTGACACTGTGGTAATTGGCGCATTTAGTGAGGACAGCAACGCTTTCGGCGTTAATGGCGATCAAAGCAATCATTCAGCTGAGACGGCTGGAGCGGTCTATGCCTTCACTCGCAATGCCGGCGTCTGGAGCCAACAAGCCTATCTCAAAGCCTCCAATAGCGGGGCATTTGACCAATTTGGCAGCTCTGTCGCTATCGCTAACAACACCGTGGTAGTTGGTGCAAATGGCGAGGCCAGCAATACTACAGGGATCAATGGTGATCAAAGCGATAATTCTGCAACGAGTGCAGGGGCAACCTATGTATTTAATTTGGCGACCCCTACAACAGCGGAATGCACATTAGATGTTGATAACAATGGCAACACTGATGCTTTGACAGATGGATTATTGATTATTCGACATCTGTTTGGTATCCGTGATGAAAGCTTGATTGCGAATGCTGTGGCAACGAATTGTTCTTTCTGTTCGGCGATTGAAATTGAACTCTTTCTGGATCAATGTGCCACGACAGGCCTATTGGATATTGACGGCAATGGAAACGTCGATGCACTCTCGGATGGATTGTTATCAATTCGCTACTTATTCGGTAATCGTGGACAAGCGCTGATTGTAGATTCGGTAGGCGATGGTTGTAACCGCTGTACGGCAGTTGAAATCGAAGATTACCTTCAGAGATTGGTTCCGTAAGGAAAATCCGTCCTCATGTGTCATTGGGAGCGGGGATTTAATCACTTCCGACACATAACTTAAACGTGCATGGAATAACTTCGACAACTGTCGCAGGATTGTTGTTTGTCTTCAAGGCGCAACGTAGGGAGCATAGCGGGCTATGTAACTGAAGTTGCAACGCAGAAGATAGACAACAAGACAAGTAATACTGGTGGGTTATTTATTGCGCGTTGCCTAATTAAATCCTCGCTCCTGATTGATTTTCATAACTGACTGCTGTAACCCAACAAGTCAAATGACCACCAGGTGTTTCTATATTGATTTTGTCATCCACATTGCGCTTTAGAAGGCTTTTTGCCAGCGGAGAGTCGATGCTAATGTAATTTTTTTGCTGGTCTATTTCGTCTGGCCCGACGATGCGATAGTTGTTTTCGTTACCGTCATTATCTTCTAATGTTACCCAGGCTGCAAAATAGACTTGATCCTGGTTTGATGGTGGCTCATCGATGATTTTCAGTATAGGTAATCGGACTTGTAGGTAGCGCACTCGCCGATCTATTTCACGCAGTTCTTTTTTTCGGTAGATATACTCTGCGTTTTCAGAACGGTCGCCTTCAGCTGCCGCCGCTGCAAGTGCTTTGGTGACTTCTCGTCTTTTCAGCCATAATGATTTTTCTTCCTGTTGGAGTTGTCGGTATCCCTGTGCTGTGATGTACGGTGATTTCGGTGGGGCAGGGGGACGATATCTTGCCATGACTAGTGAGAATGGTTGCTATCTGTTTTAGACTTCATCCAGATAATTGGTTCAATAGCAATGCATTCATCGCTATTGCCTAGCAAAACCTGATCGTCCTGGATTGTACAATGTAACTGCATAGAGCGTTGTGCAAGTTTAGTTAATGATTGACTGATATTATCGGGTAAATGAATCACTGTTAGATTATCAAAGCGGGTTAACTTGTGTTTGATTTGTTTCCACCAAACAGTGGCGCTACGTTGATTATAGGTGTAGATAAAGACTTGATCAGCACGATTGCAGGCTTTGCGAATACGATCTTCATCGACTTGTCCTTGATCAATCCAGGTTTCAATGTGGTTAGTCAGATCCAACTTCCATAGCGCTGGCTCTTCATCACTGCTCAAACCTTTAGTAAAACTCAATGCCTGGTCAGCATGCAGTGCAAAAGCCAATATACGAACCATCATACGTTCGTCGTTTTCTGATGGATGTCGGGCAATTGTAAGCGAATGAGTTTGATAGAGGTTTTGAGAAATATCCGAAACGTCTAACTCCAGTTTGAATATGGTCGATTTAAGAGCCATTGATTCTGTGGTGACCTGTATTGGCTGGTGTTTCTAATGGATTGCTAGCCCGCATTTCTCACCAGCCTGATGAGCACTCGCTAGGAGTCTGTCCGAGAATAGAAAGCCGACTGCGGAAAAGTGGATTTTGGCCCATTTTTCCTCGCTACGGCTTCTATTCCCGGACAGTCTTCAGGGTAGTGGTTAAGCCATATCCAGCATCAATTCATTGAGCTTATGGACAAATCCAGCAGGGTCTTCAAGTTGCCCGCCTTCTGCAAGAATCGCTTGATCAAACAGGATGCTTGCCCAATCTCCAAATTGATCGCTATCCAGTTGTCCTTTCATACGCTCAACCAGTGGATGTGTTGCATTAATTTCTAGCGCTGGTTTGCTGGATGGCATTTCCTGTCCGGCTTGTTTGAGCATGTTTTGCATATACAATGCCATGTCCTGCTCATTAAGAACTATACAAGATGCTGATGAAGTGAGGCGGTTCGATACACGCACTTCTTCGACTTTGTCACCTAGCACTTCTTTTAATTTGTCGATAATATCTTTTGCGTCTTCAGCGGCTTTTTCCAGCTCGGCCTTATCGTCTTCGTCATCCAGGCTACCCAGGTCTAACTCGCCTTTGGCGATTGATTGTAGTTGTTTGCCATCAAAATCGGTTAAGCCGCTGACCAGCCACTCGTCAACTCGGTCAGTTAACAGTAATACTTCGATGCCTTTTTTGCGGAAAATTTCCATGTGCGGGCTGTTTTTTGCGGCTGCAAACGTTTCAGCGGTGACATAGTAAACCTTGTCTTGTCCTTCTTTCATGCGTGCGACATAATCTTCCAGTGACACGTTTTGTACTTCGCTGTCGGTTTCAGTGCTTGAGAAACGCAACAACTTGGCAATCTGTTCTTTATTGGCAAAATCCTCTGCAGGTCCTTCTTTGATTGCTTTGCCGAATTCGTTCCAGAAATTTTGGTATTTTTCCGTATCTTTTTTAGCTAGGTCTGCAAGCAGTTTTAATACTCTTTTTACCGATGCCTTGCGCATGCTATCGATGGTGCTATTTCCTTGCAGAATCTCGCGCGATATATTCAAAGGTAAATCGCTTGAATCAATGACGCCGCGTACAAAACGCAGATAGCGTGGCATTAAAGTATCTGCATCATCCATGATAAACACGCGTTGTACATAGAGCTTGATGCCATGTTGTTGATTCTGATCGTATAAATCAAAAGGTGCTTTGCTAGGGAGATATAACAGCGAGATATATTCAAGATTGCCTTCGACGCGATTATGGCCCCAGGCTAGAGGCTCTTGCCAATCGTGTGAAATATGTTTGTAGAACTCCTTGTACTCGTCGTCTTTGATTTCATTTTTAGATCGAGTCCACAATGCACTTGCCTTGTTGACAACTTCCCACTCATCGGTTGGTTTGCCATCGTCATCAGCTTTGTGCATATTGATTGGCAGTGGAATATGGTCTGAATATTTGGAGATGATATTGCGTAGACGCCATGAATCTGCGAATTCTTTCTCATCATCTTTGAGATGCAAAGTAATTTCAGTGCCATGCGTGTCTTTTTCAATGGTTTCCAGTGAATAGCCGGATTCTCCGGTTGATTCCCATTGCACACCTTCACTTTTGTCAACACCGGCACGACGTGTGATCAGTGTGACTTTGTCAGCGACTATAAATGAAGAATAAAATCCAACCCCGAACTGTCCGATCAGATTTGCATCTTTGGTTTGATCTCCAGTCAGTTTCTTTAAGAATTCCTGGGTTCCAGATTTGGCAATCGTGCCGATATTGTCAATGACTTCATCGCGGCTCATGCCGATACCGTTGTCACGAATGGTGACAGTGTGGGTATCTTTTTCATACTCAACTTCTATGCGGAGTTCAGAATCGCCTTCATATAAAGAATCATCAGCAATTGCTTCAAAGCGTAATTTGTCGCAAGCATCAGAGCCGTTGGAAATCAGTTCGCGCAAAAATATTTCCTTGTTTGAGTACAAGGAATGGATCATCAAATGCAATAATTGATTGACTTCGGTTTGAAACTCCATGTCTTGCTTGGCGCTGGTATCACTCATTAATGTAAACCCTCTTGATGTTTTTGAATTGTGAGAATGTATATGGGGCTAAGGTTGTTCAACTTCAACCCCAGTACTCCATCAATCCTATGTTGACGGAGTATTTGCTCATATTTTTTACCAGCCTGATGAGCCTTCGCTAGCCCTTTGAATCTACAAAAAAATTAATTCAGCCAGAAATACACGCTGCATATTGAACGAAAATGATCGGAAAATTTGACAAAAATAAGTTTTTCAGTAGTAGGTTTTCTATTCTCGGACAGCCTCATAGGCTTGTTATTGAATTTGTGCGCGAAAAACGGGCCAGATTCAACTAAGCGTGAATATTACCACTGATCTATTGTTATTCGATTGACTTTGCTATAGTCCTTCTCAAGGTAGTTAAAAAAGACTACTGATACAAATGCCTGATAGTTTTTTTGACTATGCAGGTGAACAATGGAAGTCACCTCAACTCATCAAGAGGGATGTTCTATAATTTTTTAAACTTTTTACAGACTAAATTAAACATGATGAAAATGCCTACACCATCAATACTGGTATGGAATATTTTCTCAGCAAACCTATAGAATAAACTATGTTATTGACTAATCGACAAGTAAAGTTAGCAATCGCAATCGCATTCTTGATTAGTTGTTCGCTAGTGAATGCAGTGACAATTAAAGTGGATGACCGATGTACACTAGCAGATGCATTGTATGCCAGCACTCAAGACGTGAAAAGCGGGTCATGTCAAGCAGGTTCAGGTATCGATACAATTGTTTTGCCAGCAAATGGTAATTACTTAATACCTGTTCTTGATAAAAGCAATCATGATTTTCCAACCATGAGAAGCAAAGTAATTTTAAAGGTTGTCCTTCACAACTGAGCCGGCATCATCATCATCATCATCATCATCATCATCATTATTAAGGTAACTCGCAATCAATAACATACCCATATTGCGCAGTATTTTTGTCTGTTTTCAAGGCGCAACGTAGGGAGCATAGTGGGCTATGTAACCGAAGTTGCAACGCCGAAAACAGATAAAAAGACAAGCAAGATGGGTATGTTATTGATTGCGAGTTACCTAAGCCATGAACGGCAGTAGATTTAATAACAAATTGGTAGAATACCCCTTCCACTCGCTAATTTACAGCTGATGGGGTGCTCGTAGTTATCTGTACTCGACCATAATGATTCTAACAGTATGACTTGTCGCTTTTATCATCTTCAGCGGTAACTACTCAGCTTATCCTCTATTGTGTCCAAGAGCTGCGTTGAAAGTGCTCATCTGCACGGGTGCTGATTTTAAATAATGTGGAACTTAAAGTAAAAACGAGGATCAATACCTTATCTTTCTGATATTAAGAGGAAAAGGAAATGGCTGAAGTCGTCGCACACGAAGGAAATCAATTAACTCTTCA
>JAZGEP010000104.1:0-8017 GCA_036478815.1 Methylococcales bacterium | reverse complement strand
CTACTCATCAAGCGTATTTGTTACTAGGAAAAGAGGATGCGGAGCGAAGGCGAACTTATTTGTCGCTGTTTGAGAATCCATTACATGAAGAGGTGATTAAAGCAATCCGTGAGGGCACCGAAAAAGGCGATGTTGTTGGAACTGAGCGTTTTCAAGAAGAAATTGCAAGGATGACAAAACGGCGTGTGAAGAAATTGGCGCATGGTGGTGACAGAAAAAGTGAACTCTATAAGGAAAGCAGGTGACATGTTGAATCAATTTCTCTGACCACTTGTTTTGCTATAAAATAATGACTGGTAACGAATCAGACAAATAAATCGTGCGAATAATTTGCGTAATCATGATCTGTTTAATGTAATGGGACGTGCATGAAATAACTTGAACATTCTGGTTGGTCTTTTTGCTCCCGCGCCATAATTATTCAAGCCAAAGAATCAGCTCCCTTTTTTCGAGGCGTAATTACCCAGAATTGTAGTGACAGTTTACCAAATAACCTAAAAGGTCTGTTACCATAATGAAAAAAATTAAATGTTGAGTATATTTAGTAACCTGCCACCGTAATTTTCGATGAGAGCGAATTAGCTCTTAATCGGTAGAAAGTAAGTAGGGGGGCATAACCCAATACAATTTCACCAATAGATTATTCAATCTTATGACAAAAAGCTTATCAAAACTAGATCGGGAAATAGAAAACATAAAACAACAGGTTGAATCTGATCTTGAGTTGCCGGATGAAAAGTGGATACGCCAGTCTGGCCCATTTAATTCGGTACAGAATTTTTTTGACTCATCATTTCAGAATTTTAGAGAGTTGCTCTATTTTACTGACATCAAACCAGAACAAAAGGTACTTGATTATGGTTGTGGTCTTGCCTGACTCGCCATCCCTTTATCTTGTTATTTGCAAGGTGGTGCTTATTGCGGAGTGGATACGGACCGCAATTGTATCGAGCGCAATCGACGCGTATTTAGACACTTGCCAAATTTTCAGTTCCAGCATGTTGATATCTATAGCAAGATGTATAACCGCAATGGTAAAGGTTACAAGGTACTGCTAGAAAATGATTTTGGTGGCCCATTCGACCTGGCATTTCTATTTTCAGTATTTACCCATGTGTTACCTGAAGATTGTGACTTTTTAATAGGCTTTCTACGATCCCAGCTTTCTCGCTCAGCTGAAATATTTACATCATTTTTTCTTCTCAATGATGAAACAGAGCTGGCAATTGAGAAGGGAAAATCACACCGACAGTTTGCGTATCCCTACGGTAATGCGCGAATAGATAATGCAGATATCCCAGAGGGCGCTGTTGCCTACTATGAAAATGATGTTATTGAACGGCTAACACGTGCAGGGTTTTCTGATATCCGAGTTCATTATGGTAAATGGCGAGGTATCGCTGATGCTTGGATTTGGCAGGATATTATTGTAGCCAAAATTGCATAAGCAGAAATTAGAAATCATGTTAATAAATTCTAGAAAAAAGAGGACTGACTTATTTACCTATATTTACCTATAGTTACCTAAATAAATCAGTCCCCTTTTTTTCGAATTACAGTGACAGTTTACCAAATAACCTAAAAGCTCTGTTACCATAATGAAAAAATTCAGATGTTGAGTATATAGTAAACTGTCACCGTAATTTTAATGTAATATTATCCTTTGCCTATTTTATCGCGATCCTCCCCTACTATTGGTCTCGTAAATAATTTTGCACTCTGTGCCGCATTTTTATCGGCTTCTTAGTCACTCAACAATCTGTCATATTAGAGCTTATTCGCTATCTTCATAAGCACTAACCGAGCACAAGAGCAAACCAAATTCCTGTCGCCATAAACATTATCAATGCGTGCCACTGGAGGCCAATACTTATCCTCTCTTATTTCATCTAATGGGTGAAATGCTTGCTGTCTGGTATAAGCAAATGGCCAGGTTTCTTTAAGCAGTAAATCATGGGTATGCGGCGCATTGCGCAGTAGATTGTTTTCAGGATCAGCTGTACCTGTTTCCACTTCTGTGATTTCCTTGCGAATCGCGATCATTGCTTCGCAAAATCGATCGATTTCGCGTTTATTTTCACTTTCAGTTGGTTCTATCATCATCGTATCTGCAACTGGGAAAGATACTGTTGGTGCATGAAAACCATAATCAACCAAGCGTTTGGCAACATCATCGACTGTAATACCGCAAGCTTGTTTTATCTGGCGTAAATCAATAATACATTCATGGGCAACCATGCCATTTTTACCGGTATACAAAACCGGATAGAAAGCTTGCAAGCGTGTGGCGATATAGTTGGCATTTAATATTGCCACCTGGGTTGCTCGCTTTAGGCCTCTGGCTCGCATCATGGCGATATACGCCCAGGAAATGGTTAGAATACTGGCTGATCCCCAAGGTGCAGCCGATACTGTACCGATGGTTTTGGCTTTGCCGGCAGCAGGATTAACGCCTTCTACAACTGGGTGGTTTGGTAAAAAAGGCGCAAGGTGGACACCCACACCAATCGGTCCCATGCCTGGCCCGCCGCCGCCATGGGGAATACTGAATGTCTTGTGTAAATTGATATGTGCTACATCTGCACCAAAATGTCCCGGATGACACAAACCTACCAATGCATTGAAATTTGCTCCGTCCAGATAAACCTGACCGCCATGGTCATGAATCATCGTGCAAATCTCACAGAACGCTTCTTCAAAGACACCATGCGTGGAAGGGTAGGTAATCATTAACGCTGCTAGATTTTCTCCATGCTCTTCCAATTTAGTTTGTAAATCCTCGGCACTGACATTACCTTGTTCATCACAAGCCACAACAACCACTTTTAAACCAGCCAGCGTTGCACTTGCTGGATTAGTGCCATGCGCAGACGCGGGAATTAAACAAATATTTCTATGTGCCTGATTTTTTGTTTCCAGATATTTTTTGATAACTAGCAGCCCGGCATACTCGCCTTGCGAACCGGCATTCGGCTGTAAGGAAAACGCATTAAATCCGGTTAACACACAGAGCATTTCCTCAAATTCTTCAAATAATTGTTGATAGCCTTGTGCTTGCTCTAGCGGCGCGAATGGATGCATGGCGCTAAACTCATAAGATGACAGTGCTTGCATTTCTGTTGCTGCATTGAGTTTCATGGTACAAGAGCCCAATGGAATCATTGATCTATCCAGAGCAATATCTCGTCTGGCTAGCCAGCGCATATAGCGCATCATTTCAGTTTCTGAGTGATATTGCTCAAAGACCGGATGGGTTAAGATTGGGGTGGTGCGTTGTAATAGTGTTGGAATACATTCCTCAACGTCGGCATCCAGATGATTGATGTCAATGTCAGCATGCGATGAAAACACTTTTAGCAGTGTTTTAATTTGCTTGCGGGTGATTGTTTCATCCAGAGAAATGCCTAAACTATCAGCATCGACAATCCTTAAATTAATACCTGCCTCTCTGGCACGCGCAGCAATGCGTTTGGCCTGACCGGGCGCCAGAATTGTCAAGGTGTCGAAATAAGTCTGATTTTTAACTGTAAACCCGAGATTTGTTAATGCCAATGCAACTATTTGGGTGAATCTATGCACTCTACCGGCGATTAAATTCAAGCCTTTACTGCCGTGATAAATGGCATAAAATCCAGCAATCACCGCAAGCAATGCCTGTGATGTACAAATATTTGAAGTGGCCTTGTCACGACGTATATGTTGCTCGCGGGTCTGTAACGCCATACGAAAAGCAGGCTTGCCACGTTTATCTTGGGACAGTCCTATAATACGTCCAGGTACAGCGCGTTTATGTTGATCATGGGTTGCAAAGAAAGCGGCATGTGGTCCTCCATAGCCCATCGGCACACCAAAGCGTTGCGAGTTACCGACTACAATATCAGCGCCTTGCTCTCCCGGTGGTTTGAGTAACACCAGACTGAGCAAGTCTGCAGCAACTGTTAAAAAAGCATTTTGCTCGTGTAATTGCTCGGCTACCGGTTGTAAATTTCCGATTTCACCGCTGGATCCAGGATATTGCACGATTGCTCCGAACACAGAAGTAGCATCAAGATCTGTCCAGGGATTGCCAATATTGAGCTGATAACCAAGACTTTCTGCACGGGTCTGTACCACCGCGATGGTTTGTGGATGGCAATCTTGATCAACAAAAAACAGCAATGAGTCTTTCTTGCTAATGCGTTTGCACATGGTCATCGCTTCTGCTGCTGCTGTGGCTTCATCGAGTAATGAGGCATTCGATAACCCCATGCCCGTCAGATCCATAATCATCTGCTGGAAGTTGCTCAAAGCTTCCAGACGACCTTGACTGACTTCTGCCTGATACGGTGTGTAGGCGGTATACCAGCCTGGATTTTCCAGAACGTTACGTTTGATAACAGCCGGCATAATGGTGTCGTAATAACCCATGCCGATCATTGAGACCAATACTTGGTTACGCTTACGCATTTTGCGCATATAAGTTGTCACTTCTTGCTCGCTGAATGTTGAGCGTAACGCTGAGGCTTGTTTGGTCAAAATGCTTTCCGGGATGACTTTTTCGGTTAGTTCATCCATTGACGATAGGTTTAAGTAGGCAAGCATTGTTTCGATTTGCTGGGAGCTGGAACCAATATGGCGTCGAATAAAATCGCCACGCATTTCCAGATCTTCAAGGTGTTTTTGAGTGTCTGACAAGAGAATTCTCCGTGTTTCTGGTCTTCGCTGTCTATCCGAAAATAGAAATCTTACCAGCTAGGGTCGATAATAACGGTGTGGGATAAAAGGTAAAGTAACAACTTTAACGTCCAGATTTCGCCCTCTCACTTGCGCGGTCAGTTGCGTATCAATGGCACTATATTCGCTGGTAACATATCCCATTGCAATTGGCGAACCGACAGATGGACCGAAACCTCCACTGGTGATGTTGCCAACCTGATCTTTGTTCTGATTATAGAGCGCGACGCCCTCTCTAACTGGGGCGCGACCCAACGGTAAAATCCCGACACGTTTTCGGTCAGGCATTGATTGAAATTCAGCCAGGATTTTCTGTGCTCCGGGAAACTCAGGTTTTTTGCCATCGGGCTTCAGGTAATTGCGATCAATCACCCAGCTTAATCCTGCTTCTACAGGCGTGGTCGCAGTATCAATATCATGACCATATAAACATAAACCAGCTTCGAGGCGTAAAGTATCCCGTGCGCCTAATCCGATTGCTTGCACATGTTCATGCGCTAATAATAACCGGGCCAATGCTTGTGCCTGGTTGTTTGCAACCGAAATTTCATAACCGTCTTCACCTGTATAACCACAGCGACTGATTTGGCAGGGAATTGTAGCAATGACCACCTGCGCAGTTGTCATAAAAGGCATAGCTGCAGAGCCTTCAGGAATCAATGATTC
The DNA here is from genome assembly GCA_036478815.1 of Methylococcales bacterium. GTDB lineage: Bacteria > Pseudomonadota > Gammaproteobacteria > Methylococcales > DRLZ01 > DRLZ01. The sequence goes on along the minus strand of JAZGEP010000104.1, from coordinate 2,638 downwards.
AAGAATCTCAACCGCCAACGGCCCTTGTAAGGCAAGTAAAGCCTGATCTTCTAATAAGACTGGAGAACAACCAGAGGGAAGTTGCTGACAGAGATAGTCAAAATCCTGTTGCTTGCAAGCAGCATTAACCACCAGCATCCAACCATCATCTAATCGGCCAACAATTAAATCATCCATAATCCCGCCTTGTTGATTGGTGAAAACGGTATAACGTTGTCTTTGATTTTTTAACCCTTGAATATTGCCAGGTACCAGCTTTTCCAGTTCAGCCCCAGTATTTTTACCACTCAAGCGAATTTGTCCCATATGGGAAATATCAAAAAGCCCGGCATATTTTCGGGTATGTAAGTGTTCCTTGATAATGCCAGATTTGTAACTAACGGGCATATGATAGTCAGCAAAGCCAACCATCTTTGCACCCAGTTCCACGTGTAAATCAAACAGGACTGTCTTATTGAGTGGTGTGGATGCAGTGGGAGAATGCTCAGGCATTGAGTAGTCCTTATGATTTTTTGAGATAAAGCGTCAAGTAAAAACATCCCACCACTAAGTTTGTAGTGGTGTTTGTCACAAAAACCCCAAAGCGTTATTAAAGCGATTAAGCAACGAGGATTTAATAATACCCTACATGGAATCAGCAGGTTGGTGTGAAATATGGGCTACGACTACCGTGAAACCAAAATCCTACGTCACATTTTCGTATATTATTAAATTTCCATCCCTAAGTTAGAGTAATATATGATGTTTTCAGAACATATTGAATAGTTGCAATTGCATAGCGAGGTTAAACAATGAGTGACCCCACTCAACAAAATAGTGATACCCCATCAACAGAGCATTGGGAAAAGTCTGTACTTGAGAAAGTTGCCTTGTCAGCCATTGAAGAACAGAAACGTGCCAGACGCTGGAGTACGTTCTTTAAATTGTTGACTTTTTTATACTTGGCTGTTGTGTTATACAAGGTATTTGTACCAGGGATGGGATCAGATGCAATCAGCAGTGATAGTCATACTGCTGTTATCGATGTTGTCGGTATGATTAGTGAAGCAACTGAAAGTAATGCCGACAGAATTACACAAGGTTTGCGAGATGCTGCGAATGACACTGGTACAAAAGGCATCATCTTACGTATGAATACACCAGGCGGAACCCCAGTTCAGGCTGCTTATATTTATGATGAAATTCGAGCCATCAAGGAACAACACCCTGATTTGCCAATTTTCTCTGTAGTGTCTGATATTTGCGCTTCTGGAGGATATTTTATCGCTGCTGCAACCGATAAAATCTATGTTAACAAATCCAGTTTGATTGGTTCTATTGGGGTTTTGTTAAACGGTTTTGGATTTGTAGACACCATGAAAAAACTTGGAGTGGAACGTCGCCTGATCACTTCTGGATCAAATAAGGGTATTCTGGATCCCTTTTTACCAATGAAAGCTGATGACAAAGCTCATGTAGAAAATGTTTTGACCACAGTTCATCAGCACTTTATTGATGCAGTGAAAACCGGGCGAGGTGATCGTTTACAGGATGACCCAAGGATTTTTACCGGGTTGTTCTGGTCTGGTGAAGAAGGTATTGAGCTGGGGCTTGCTGATGGCTTTGGCACAGTGCGTTCTATTGCAAATGATGAAATAGGCGAGACAAATCTGGTAAATTTTACCCCGCAGGAAAATTTGCTTGATCGCTTGAGTGGCAAATTCAAAGTTGCACTACAGCTCGCTATACACGAGTATGCAACTGGAATCCGTCTGCAATGATTCAGCGCGAATTCATCTCAGTAAATTAGGATAGAGTCAATACTAGCAGTTTTAAATTTACAATTGTTTACAGTACGGAGTGGCGGGCTCAATAATATCCGAAAGTTTGACAAATCAGGCTTCGCATATTGTTGAAGCCTCGCTCCTTGGGTAACTCGCAATAAATAATGTACCCATTTTGCACAGAATTTTTATCTGTCTTCAAGGCGCAACGCCAAAGACAGATAAAATGATAAGCAAGATGAGTGCATTATTTATTGAGTATTGAGAGTTGCCTTGTTTGTTACCGTAGGACTCATCCTAATACATAGAACCGAAAGTTTTCAGAAGGCATTAAATATGCGGGTTTGCTTTTCTAAGCCTTTGCACAAAATAGCAATACGTGTTGTTGTAATAATTCTCTACACTGTTGCAATCAACAACAGCCTGTTGGCAGATGATGACAAGGTTGCTGAACAATCTAGAATCTCACTGGATACGGCTGTCAAAAAAGTACGTCGTCAGTATGCTGGTGGAAAAGTGATTAACACAAAAGTGGAAAATACCAAGCAAGGGAAAATTTTTGTGATTAAAATGATTTCTGCTAATAGCAGGGTCTTACATATTCATGTTGATGCACAGTCCGGTAAAATTTATAAATAATGGTAACTACTTAGATTTCCCTCTAGTTTGTCCAATAGCTGCGTTGAAAATGCTCATTTATACTTATAAACTCTGCGTTTTCGCCTTGCTCTTGAACAAACTAGTAGTCTTTCAATGTGATATTGCCGTGTATAGGGAGTTGAGAAGTGGTTAGCTGCTAGGCGCACGAGAGCAGGACTAGCAGGCTAATCCAAACGAGTGCAACAACGCAGATGACCATTTATCGGCTTTCTATA
>JAZGEP010000103.1:0-6746 GCA_036478815.1 Methylococcales bacterium | reverse complement strand
TTTTGATCCCACAGAAGCACTCATAAAATAGTTGCGTAGCCAGCTATGCGCCCATTTTATGAGTACTCCTGTGAAATCAAAATGCTGCGCCAAACTTCGGGAAGTTATTAAATCCTCACTCCTAAGCATAATTAAGTTAACATTTTACTGGTCTTTTTCTCATCTTCGGCGTTGCAACAACAGTTACATAGCTCACTATGCGCCTGTTGTTGCACCTTGAAGATGAAAAAAAATCCTGCGCAAAATTGTTAAATTAATTATGCTCAGGTACTTAGTCCGCTATGGAACTGTTTATGCAACATCGAAGATGGAAGATGAGAAAATAGACCTGTAAACTATTAAATTAATCGTCACTACTGCCTCATCCTTTAACTAAGGTTATCAATCATCGCATCGAACCATAGACTACGTATTAGAATGGTTTTATCTTGAAAAAGGCCACAAATAAAGCTGTGAATTTAAAGAATATAGCACTACTCAGCGTAATCAGTCACTGCTCAGATTGCCCTCTATTTTATTTAAGAGCAAGGCGAAAGCGCGGAGTTTATAGGTATCTATAAGCACTTTCCAGACAGCGATTGGATAAAAATAGAGGGTAAGCTGAGTAGTTACAATATAAAATCCTTAGGGATTCAACCCTTGAAGATAGTCTTCTATTTCTACTGCCGTACAACGGCTACAACCTTCACCTACAGAATTTTCGATAAGCGATTGGCCACGAATACCAAATCTGTAACGAATACCTAACAATCCATCTGAAAGCGCGTCAGCTTCTCCAGTACCATCGACATCGGCAGCACCTGAAGCAATACATTGATCCATATAAATTTCAATGTCAGAGGCTGTACACCGAGTACAAGCATCTCCCAGGGCTCCATCAATCAAGCTATCACCGCGTAAGCCAAACAAATGCCTGGTAAACAATAAACCATCACTCAAAGCGTCAATGTTACCATTGCCATCGGTGTCCAGTGTACAACTAGCATCTCCGTTTGCACAATCATCAATAACTGGGGCAGTAGACGTGATTCGCGCTGGATCGTCAGAGCTTACACCTGTATCAGTACCTAACGATCCCATGTGATTACCAGGAGCACTCGAGTCAGTAACGACTTGCCCACTCTCATTAAAAGTCCAATAACCAACTAATCCTGGGCTATCAATTGCCACACTTTTCTTGTAATTCTGGAAAATCTGAGCATCAGTTCGAACAACGTCTCTCCACACTCTCACTTCATCTAACTCACCTTCCAGAAACCCCTGGTTACCTCTACCGAGGGCTCGTATATTCAATATATCATCAAACTCACCAGTCGCATCTTCTATGCCATTGATGTATAGCGTCAAGCTGGTTCCTGATCGTGTAATCGCTATATGAGTCCAACTATCGACCACGATCGCAGTGTTTGCAACAATACGATCTGAACCCGAAAAAAGTCGTAGCTTCGCATCAAAAAAATTAATGTCAGGCCCCTTTCCTCCTTGACCAAAAATCGAATCATTATTATCAATCCCAGGAGCAAGTTTGACCCATGCTTCGACTGTGAAATCATTAGTCAATCCGATATCACCAGTATTAACCCAATCATTGACCCCATCCAGTCGCAGAGCTTGTCCACAAACAACGGGGGAAGGTTCGTCAGAATCACAACCTCCTCCTGCTGTATAGATCGCTGTCAAGGTTGCATTCTGATTCGGCACCAGGTAGCTGAAAGAACTTGCCGCACCATTCGACCAACTGGCAAAACTATATTCTATATTGCTAATGCAGACTGCTGGAGGTGCAATAACGCTGCTGTTAAAACCAATCGCGGCATCGTACATAAACGGTGTCGTTAGTGTTTCATCATCAATAAAAATATCAATTCCAGAGGGTTGTGAATTAAAGGTGATATCGACCTCTTCCGGCTCTATACGCACTGACTTGATTGTTGATATTCCATCCGAGTCTGTCACTTCAACAGTTAACAGAAAACCCGTGTCGTCAAAATATGAATGATTTGAATCAGGTGCAACAAAACTGCCGGAAGAACCTGTGATTGGTCCAGTTTCAGGATGAATATGTTCGTTGTGAGCAAGATTAATCGTCCATTTGTAGCTGCTCTCTATCAAAACTCCATCTGCATCAGTCGCACTTGCTACATAATTGATGGTCTCTCCAGCAAAGAATTTTGATGCATCAATTGGCTCATTGATGGTGACCTGTGGTTTTGAACCAACGGTAATTGTAATCGGTGGATCTAACGTGGTGACATTATCAGCATCAGTTACCTGAAGGCGAGCCTGATATGATCCTTCTTGAGTGTATGTATGATTGACGTTGGCTCCTATAGCTTGCTCTCCATCTCCAAAAAGCCAGACGTAGGTTAGCAAATCGTTTTCTGGATCGGTCGCAACACCCGTAAACTCAACCATTAGTGGCGACTCTCCTACAGTAATATTCTCGCTTGCTGTGGTAATTTCTGGCGCCTGATTTGCTTTGTTGAATCGAATCCGTCTTAAAGCACCTGAATTGGTTGCAAAATTATCAAAGTCACTGGCTATCTGGATGTAATAAAGCGCACCATCCAGGCCTTCCTTTATGTCAACAACAAGACCGGCTGAGTCGTGGAAATCATTAGCGGTTGCCACTGCGCCATTGCTGTCAAAAGTTAAATAACGCAACACTTGGGTCGGATAATCACCATAAAAGTATGCATCAGAAAAGGGCGCAGGATATTGTGAACCATGATAAACAATGCCACCCATCACTGCAGCTTCACCACCTCCATGTTCATAGGTAAAGAGTGGAGCGTCATATACTTGATTGGGGTCATACTGTGGATGCGAGGTATTACAATCATTATTCCCTTCACAAACAGACCAGCCATAATTGGCGCCTTTTCGACCAATGTGAATATCTTCGTTCGAGGTATTGTTGCTATTATTACCGACTTCTCCGATAAACAAGCGCGGTCCATTTGAACCAACACCTTGTAAGTCCCAGCGCGCACGCCACGGGTTTCTCAAACCATATGCCCAAATTTCATCCAGATTTCCTCCCACACCATCAACAAATGGGTTATCTGAAGGGATGCTTCCATCCCTCGCAACGCGGATGATTTTACCACGCGCATTCGTTAAATCTTGCGCGCTATTCGTATTGTTATGATAGCCAGTCGCCAAATAAAGATGGTCATCAGGACCAAAGCTCAAACCACCTCCATGATGAAACTGCTGTGCATCGATAAACAGTTGCGGATCTTTCCAGACTACAAATTCAGTAGCCAGATTCGCTGTATTACCCTGATCAGTAAAGCGTGAAATAAAAATCCTCTTATCCGAGCTACGATGGTACGAAACATAGACATAGTGGTTGTTGCTAAAATCCGGATCCAATACAATGTCGAGTAATCCACGTTCTCCTTCAGTATTGATATCTGTAATCTCCAGATAAGAGGCTAGCTCCGGAATCGCCAATGTTGGATTCAAAATCCATATCTGACCAGTCTTTTCAGTCACTAACATACGTCCGTCCGGCATTTGAGCCATTGACGTCGGATAATTCATGCCTGATATAACCAATTGTTCTTGAAATTGGGCAGGAAGTGCGAACGCAAGCGTACCAGACCCCAATAAAGTCAGCCACAAAGACAATAAACATAATTTCATATATTTTGCAAAACGATATTGTTGCAGTTTGTTCATCGAAATTGTTGTGATTACCATTCAATTACACCGTACCTATACCAAGATTGACTTACATCTATGCCCTATAACACTAACTCTGTTCATGGCGTATTGTACTTCAGACAGCAAGAACTTGTAAAAGTTGGATTGTCAGAATTGTTAATATCATTTAACTTTCTAAAGAGAAATCCTTTACTAGATATCGTCAACTAGATCGTACCCCATTCGCTCAGTAGCTACACTGTAACTCCTAATCATCACCAAGTATACAACACAGAAAATGGACAAAAAAACATTAGAAAACCTCAGGCTTTAACTTCAACTTGGTAATAACTGTATAGACACATTAATCGACAATTGTTTAACCCTCTAAAAGCTAATGCAACCTTCAACCACTCCAGCTCCATGAATTGCCTCGAGGTACAAATGATCCAACCAGTTGCTTTCAACAGCCAACCCACGTAACCTTATCTCGACATCTTAGGCAACTCGCAGCGAATAACCCACCATCTTGTTTGTCTTTTTGTCCGTCTTCTGCGCTGCAACTTCGGTTACATAGCTTGCTAGACACCCTATGTTGCGCCTTAAAAACGAACAGAATTTTTGACAAAAAATGGACTGCTGCACATGAGTAGGTTATCGATTGCTAGTTGACTTAAATAGGCGTCGTTAAATCCCGGTTTTTTTGAACCACCTCAATGTAAAAATTATTAAGGAACGTGCATGGAATAACTTGAAGAATTGACGTAGGGTTTTTTTTCATATTCAAGGCGCGAAAACAAGCGCATAGTGAGCGATGTAACTGTTTTCGCAACACCGAAGATGAGCAAAAAGACAAGTGAATTGTTCAAGTTATTTCTTGCACGCTCCTAACTATGACATCGAAGTAATTTTTGGAGATATATCTATGAATAGTCTTACAGCACTTTCAATAAGCATCGGCGTTCTGGCTGGTGTCGCAACGTTTTTAGCAGTCGGCCCTATGAGTGGTATCTTTTTTATATGGGCCGCAACGATTGCATGGGCCGCCTATTTTGCTCTCGGAGGTGATAAGGAAGCGTTAATCAACACGATTGTGTGCGGTATTTTCGGTGTTTTTATGGCTTGGATAACAGCCATCATAATCACTAATATTCCAGCCGATGCAGCCCTCGGCTTTCCTTTGATGGCAGCGATTGCTGTCACCGTAGCAGTCATTGTTTTATGCCTTGCTGCGAATATTCCGGCGCTTGCAACAATCCCTGCCAGTGTTCTTGGTTATTCGGCAACATTTGCCTATCTATTGCAAACTCCCGACAAATTGACCCCGGATGTTCTGCTAGGCGTGTCTTTGGATAACCCTTTGGTTGTCATATCCATTTCCATTGTAATAGGAACTTATTTTGGTGAGTGGTCAGCACTGCTGAGTGCCAAATTAACCACAGAATCCGATTAAAAAACCAATCAGGACAAAGGGCTGGTTAAGTTCCTGTGCAAAATTGTTCAATTGATTATGCTCAGGTACTTAATCGCTGACCCTTTGGCGGCATCAGTATCATAAATTTAAAACCAGATACAGACCAAAAAACAAGCTTGGTCGCCGTTATTTGACGACGTCAAGGAGTGAAGATTTAATAAGTTACCGAAGTTATTAAATCCTCACTCCTAAGGATAATCTGCACATAACTTATTCAGGTTGTTGATTAAATTGCTTGATGATTTCAGCAACTGTTTTCACAGAATGAATCCCCGAGACACTTTTCCCTGCCTGCCAATATTGCGCTTTACCACGTGTATCCAGTGAAGCAATTTTAAGTTGCCATAACGACCTCAGCGCATACAATATGCGCATCCAATGTTTGGTTTTTTTACCTTTCAGCAGCCATTGCGCGAATCTTCCCGAGGATAACCCTCGTTGTTGTAATTGTGATGTATTGATTAATGCAACTGGCACACCAGTCACTCGCTCACTAAGCACGATATCATGCTCATCTGCCTCAACAATCGCTTGTTTGTAAGCAGCACTCACCTGGCACTCTGATGAGGCAATAAATCGCGTACCCATTTGTACGCCCGCATAACCAATCTTTTGTGCTTGTTTATATTCGGCTGGTGTAGCAATACCGCCTGCACATATCAGTGGTAATTGCAGATTTGATAGCTCATCAAATAAAGCCTGTGCTGATCTTGTTCCACTATGACCACCAGCTCTGTTGTTAACGCAAATTAAACCATCCACACCGCTTTCAACGCCCTTCTCAGCCCATTTGCGCTCAGTCACATCATGAAATACAAGACCGCCATGCGCATGAACAAGGTCGACAACCCAGTTGGGCTTTCCCAATGAGGTAATGAAAAACCGTACACCTTCTTCTAAAGCAATTTCCAGCCACTCAACCATACGCTGGTGATATCGATGTGAAGATTGCTCAATCAAGGCATTCATTCCAATTGGCTGGCTAGTGAGTTGTTTGATATAGCGAATACCTTCTCGAAAATCATATCCAAAAACATACGTTAGCGAAACCGGTTGCACAATCCCAATTGCACCCGCATTGGAGGCTGCTGCAACCAGTTCTGGATTGCTACAGGGATACATGGGACCACAAATAATCGGCACTTGTATTCCCAATTGTTTCGTAAACTCGATTGAGCGCTTAATTTCCATCGATATAATTCATTTTTCAACCAATATTGGACAACCAATGTCCTATTCCAAGGGTCTATTCCAAGGGTCAGTGACTACATATTCTCCTGCACTTGGAGGCTGCTCGAGAATAGAAACCTACTACGGAAAAGCGGATTTGAGTCCATGTTTCCGATTAAATTCGTTCAATACAACAAGTATTCGCCTCATTGAATCGAAACAATGGACTCAAATCCGCTTTCCCTCGCTACGGCTTCTATTCTCGGACAGCCTCCTAGCCCGCATCCAAATCATAACAAATGGAATCAGAATAGAGTAATTATCTTAATAACTAAAGTTTCGGGGTTCAAAAAAACAAAACAAGCCATTGATTAACAAGGATAATAGCGCCCTAAAAGAGTATAATATAGGTTGACTTGAAATCACCATACAACTCAGATAGGACGCACAT
>JAZGEP010000102.1:0-3411 GCA_036478815.1 Methylococcales bacterium | reverse complement strand
CTTGTGTAATCCGACTTCGTCTTTGGAATGCACACAGAAGTTCCAATAAGTCACTCCATGATCGTGCAAATCCTTTGACACTTCCTCTACACTGATCAGGTTGTCAGTCAGATAAAAAAGCTTACGCATAACAGTCTCCTTGATGATTTACTAGAACTTCTTCTAAGGGCCTGTAAATAAATAACTCACCGTTTTTGCAGCCAGCTTCAGGCCATCTTCTGTCGATCTTCAATCGCAAAATCCTCGACGTAGCACACTACGCCTGCGGTTTTGCTCAATCAGATCAACAGAATCTAACCTAAATCTAAAATACAAAAAAGACGATTTATTTATTTCCAGACCCTTAATCCAGATTCCAACTCTTAGCTTATTCCTACGCTCATTATTTAATTCTGTCAATATTGATGCAATCAATTCGTCTTCACAAATTTTTACTTATCTGCAAAAATGAATAATAATTTCAGTAATTTAACGGCTTTTCATGCTGACTCATAGCGACATCATTTTGTTGATATTTCGCATCAAAATAAAACGCTTGAAATAATTCCAAATCAATGCGCGCTTAAAACCAGCAGGAACGATTTGTAACGCTAGATAGCCAGTCCAAATACGTTGCCAATGCTTCTGCATTTCTGCGTACCCACTCATATTTAAAACCTGATCAAGATAAATCACAACAGCATCGTGAGCTAATGCTGCGTGTCCGGTCGCCAGATTGTCAATTGATAAATGCAGACTGACTATGGTTGGATCAATCTCCCAGTATTTTAAATCTTCCACCAAGCGACTGTATGTAGAACCAAGCCCGCTTAGCTCAATCGCCAGATTCAAACCGATGGTTTCAGCTTCAAAACTACTTGGAAATTGGGAAATCGCCAAAAAAAACACCGGCAAATCAAACGCAGAATCAATGAAGCCTGGATGTTGTGAAAATTCTTCACTGGTAAATTCAGGAAGTTGAATGCCAATACTCTCCAATAGCTGTCGATACACGTTTGCATGGTTCCAGTCGCTATGCCCATCACCAATTTCGTCCGCGTAAATACGCAGCAAATATCTGCAAATCAGATGTTGATGATTACCCGCTTTGGCAATAGCTTGCAACCAGCTTCCATCGACTAACAGCACTGGTGCAAACTGCTCAATACCCCACAAATAAGCCTCTCTGCTAATTTTTGGTGGCGCTATAAACTCTCGACGCTGGCTCGCCTCAGCCTGATAAATCGCTTTGATTTGCTGATCAAAACCAGCGTGGCTGAACTCGATCAAACGCAAGTGAGCTGGTCGTATGCGTTGCATAACAGCCCGACTTTTAGCGATATATCTGGAGACAAATTGATATCCGGCATTCAGGCAGTGCGGCTTGGATTCCAGGTTAAGCAATTCAAAGTAAAGCTGCCTGCTGGTGTATTTGTTAAGTGGTCTTTGCTCAGTTCTGTCCGGCTGTTTTAGATCAACTTTGTGTTCAGGTTGTATCAGTTGATTATTGACATCAGAGCACTCAGACACCGTATTCAAAGCTGCCAAACGCTCAGCTAACAGTTTAAGCTGACGTTGTTCCGATGGCTGCAAACTGCGCTCTTGAAATACAGATGAATCACTGAAAAAGCGACGCATTTCTGCATTTTGATGCTGAGGATTCTCAGCATTCAGGATTTCTTCGACAAATTTCACAGCGACTAACGGTTCGTTAACAAACCAGTCATTCAACTGATTGCCACAAAGGTTAATATCACTCGAATCAGCTTGCTGGGTTAATTCTTGTTGCTCACTGTGAATCAAATTCCGCCAAACGCTTTGAATTTCCGCAGATTGCTGTTGTAGTGCATTCACTAAACTGCCTTCGACATCACTATACAGAGCAATTCCAAGCGATAATCTGTGCCAACATTGCGACTGTTGTTGTACTGGTTGTTGTTCTATAAAAGCATGTGTTGCTTGAAGAGCCAGCACACTAGTATTTGCATGTTGTGCATTGTGCAAATATTGTTGCAGTGATGCAGGAATTTCTGCTGCTGATTGCGCCATCCGTTCAATCAAGCGTAACGATTTTGATAAATGAAACGCATACGCCAGTGTATAGCCCAGAATTTCGGGCAAGAATGTAACGGGCAGCTGGGCCAGACATAAACCAGTCAGCGGTGTAATAAATGCCACATCGACAAAACCTGGGTGAAATGCAAATAGATGCGTATGAGTTTCTGGCAAGATGATATTGAAATCATCCAGAACTTTTCTGTAAAGCAACACACGCTTTTTCGAATTTAGTCGGTAGCCTAAGCAATTGGCATAAATTTGAAACAAGCAGGCTGCCGTATCGGTATGCGCTAGTGTCGCTTTGCTAACCGACTGTAGCCAGCAGGCTTCAAGCAGTGCCATTGGGGCATATTGACGAATTGCTCCACGCAGACTGCCAGTCTCTGTCAGCGATTCTATGCGCGTAGTATTTTGCAAAACACGTAATTCATCTTCGAGTGTATCGAGCTGACCTGAAAGCAGGTTGGTATGCCCTGCCCTGTTATCAATCCCACTGAGTTGTTTGTCTAAGCGGATTTTTGCTGCTTGTAACACAGAGCCACTGTTATCTGGGTGCATTAAACGATAAAACAATTGACGCTCGTTGGCATCAGCTAGTGTTTGACTATGATCATCAGGATGCAACTGAATGCTATCTTCAGCTGTGGACAGATGACTGAATCTGATGCGATGGGGCTTTGTGTTAATGCGCTTATTGCTCATCGTTTAGATATCAAGGAAATGGGCCACCTATACTACGCTCAATTCCATTAGGTCTTCAACGCTAAAACCAGGTAATTTGAGCCTTGCCCACTCTACCAAGCGTAGATTTAGTCGCTCCTGGCTCGATGATTAGTTACCCTTAACTATTGAAATATTAGTTCTAATTTGTCAGATTATTCACAAAGCAACTGTCGTTGCAATTTATAAATCACTTATGCACTTGACAACATATGCTATTGATGCCATATATTAACTATGATTTGGTCTGTTAATTTTGACCCAGCATTTGAACTGGAGTTTACAGCCTTACATGAAGATGTTCAGGATGAATTACTCGCACACGCCAAATTGTTAGAATCCTTTGGGCCACAATTGGGACGTCCCCGCGCAGACACACTAAATGGATCAAAACATACAAACATGAAAGAATTACGTTTTGATGCCGCAGATGGTGTCTGGCGTATTGCTTTTGCATTTGATCCAAACCGCCATGCAATCTTGCTGGTTGCCGGAGATAAAGCAGGATCCAGTGAAAAACGCTTTTATAACTAAAGTTTCGGGGTTCAAAAAAACAAAACAAGCCATTGATTAACAAGGATAATAGCGCCCTAAAAGAGTATAATATAGGTTGACTTGAAATCACCATACAACTCAGATAGGACGCACATGAAT
>JAZGEP010000101.1:0-14363 GCA_036478815.1 Methylococcales bacterium | reverse complement strand
GCTCACTCAGAAAAACTTTAGGTGGTTTGACGGAATAAAGTTACCAAGATTGCGCAGGATTTTTGTTTCTGACCGAACTATCTCAAAAGGCGCATAGTCATTCTACGCAACGATTGAGATTGCGTTGGTCAGGAGCAAAAAGATCAAGCAAGGTTGGTAACTTTATTTCGTCAAACCACCTTACCTCGCTACAGCTTCTATTCTCGGAGAGCCTACCAATTACTTAACGTTAATTTTAGCAGTCCAACCAGATTTACCGACACAATCCCCTTCGGTTGGTTGTACCTTGACAAAGGCCATATAGTTAAGCATTGTTTCTTGTTCAAATTTAACTGCTGTGTTCCCCTTAACAACACAAACATTCTCGCTTTCCTTGCTTTCATCTTCACGAGAGCCAAATTTGCCTGGAGTACGCACTAATAACACGTCTCCCTTTCCTTGGTTAGGGTTTATCAGATTGTAAGTCTGACCGACTGTAAGCGACTGATTTATATGAGGTGCAATTGTTGAATCGCTTCCAGAACTAAACATTAAATACAGCACTATTAGCGAGATAACGCCAGCGATTGCATAAATGATTTTCTTATCTATTTTTATACCGCTCATGACTTCCTCCTTATTTCATGAAGCTAGCACAGCATCCAGCAAGTGTTACCTACAATGTGACGATCTATATCTCCGATAGTCGTATTGAACAAGCTTTACGTAGAACAGCGATGTCTGTACTTGTTTGCCTTGCTCTCGAAAATATCTTCTCGTTACATTAGTGTTAGTAGATCTTACTGGTTGCTGTCCAAGTGTGAATGATTCTTGTTCATAGTTATAGGACTGGGTGTTTTATAACTTGTGCATTTTGGCTTGTTTTTTATCCGTCTTGCGTTGCCACAACAGTTACATAGCTCACAAAGGAACATGCATCATGTCTATATTAACAATATTCATCCGCCAATGCTGCAAGCTCACCAAGTAATTGATATGGCAAACATGCTGTTACCCGAAGGAACAGTACCATTTTTTTTCAATAATGCAAAGTATCTATTCAGTCCATCACTATTATGTTAAAACAATGGGCCCAACGGCTAGCCCACAATTCTCACCAGCCTGATGAGCCCTTGCTAGGAGGCTGTCCGAGAATAGAGAACCTACTGCGGAAAAGCGGATTTTGACCCATTTTTCCGATTAAATTCGTTCAATACAGCACTACGCAACTGTTGTTTACAACGCGGAAGACGGATAAAAAGACAAGTCAAGATCCGGAAGTTATTAAATCTTCGCTCCTAAGGAACGTACATGAAATAACTTGAACATTCTGACTTGTCTTTTTACTCCTGGCTAAGCGATCATCTCACCAGTCTGGTGAGACTGGTGAGAAATGCGGGCTAGATTAGCATCTGTAAACCACACACGATTTCCTTTACGCAAAAAGCTAACAGCATCGAGCTGAACAGTTACAATACAAATTGGTATCACTTTCAGTCATCCTAAACAGAGGACAGTTGTTTTGATCCGCATTTTGCTGGTATTGACACTTATTATCGCAATCTTTTACTTGCCAGCTTATTTTCGTCTGTCGCAACAACGCCGCCGGAGCCTCAATAAGCTAATATTGATAGGTATGACACTACTGTTGATAAGCCGTGCTCTGCCTGGACTTTTCGGACTGATTATTCCCTTGCTTGCAGCCTTGGTAGCAGGATTAATCCGATTGCTGCCTGTGTTAATACGTTATGCACCATTACTACATCGTTTATGGTTCTCGTTTAGACAACAACGCAGCTCAACAAGTCATCACCGAACGGCACACTCAACAATCGATACAGGTTTTTTGAGGGTGCAGCTAGATCAAAACGGTCTTCCGATTGCTGGACAGGTATTACAAGGTAAATTCTCTGGAAGGCCTATAGAATCACTTGATGCAGCTGAATTAGCACATTTAATAAAAGAATGCGCCTCTGACAAGCAATCAATGGATCTATTATTGTTACTAATCAAGCAGAATTCTGGCTCTCAATCATCAGGGACGGGTCGTCAGCATCATAAAACGAATCGGATGACAACTGAACAAGCCTACAGATTACTTGGGCTCCAGATTAATGCATCACGCCAAGAAATCATTACTGCGCACAGACGGCTAATGCAAAAGGCCCATCCTGATCGAGGTGGATCAGTTGAACTTGCGGCTAAGATTAATGAAGCCAGAGATGTTCTTCTAAATCAATAATTATGACCATAAAATCTGTCACCCAGACATTTAGTGTCGGTATAGAGCAGCCCGACAAACTGATAACCAGAAACCTAGCACACATAATGCTGGTTTTATTGTTAATGACTGGATGCAATCAGTCACTTAAACGTACCCCTCTCTCCCAATCACTCGCACACTATACAGTCGTTAAAGGTGACACTTTGTACTCCATTGCATTGCGTGCTGGAGTAAAGATTGATCAGCTCATCGATTTGAACGATCTTGCGAAGCCATACACACTTTTTCCGGGGCAAACAATCCATCTCAAGCCAAAAAACAGAGTTTTTAAAGCAACTTCACGTCGTTATAAAAATCACCCAAGAACCCATAGATTACAGGCCAGAAAGCCCACAAATAGTGACAACAAAAACACCTATATAGCAGAGAATTCAAAAAACCCCCTAAAGATTCGCTGGCATTGGCCGTTAACAGGAGTAGTTGTTAAGAGTTTTAATCAATCAGGCAGAAAAGGCATTGATATTGCCGGAAAGCTTGGTGATACGGTTCTGGCGGCCGCTTCAGGTAAGGTAGTCTACAGTGGACTTGGACTATTGGGTTATGGAAACTTAATTGTTATCAGACATGACTCACATTATCTCACTGCTTATGCGAATAATCGCAGACTTTTTGTTAAACAAGGTCAGGTAGTCAGACAAGGTCAAAAAATTGCTGAAGTTGGTCAATTATCGGAAATAAAACCATCGCTGCATTTTGAAATAAGGCGCGATGGAAAACCAATAAATCCACTATCGTATTTACCTAAACGCTAATCCGACAATACCTCTGTCAATATTAGGGAGATAATAATGTCAGGTAATGTAGCGATAAATGAAATAGTAGATTATGAAGAAACTGTTACAGTTGATAGTGATGCATTTCTAGCAGGAACAGATAACAGTGATGGAGCAATCGTTACCAATACTGAATCTAACGCAACAGAAAGTCTGGATGCAACACGCATCTATCTAAATTCTCTAAGCACATCCACATTGCTGACAGCGGATGAGGAAAAGCATTACGGACGACTTGCTCTTGCCGGTGATCAAGCAGCTCGCAAGGTCATGATTGAAAGTAATCTGCGGCTTGTTGTGAAAATTGCCAGACGCTATCTGAATCGCGGCTTGCCGTTACTCGATTTAGTAGAAGAGGGTAATCTGGGGTTAATTCGTGGTGTTGAGAAATTCGATCCAGAGCGCGGTTTTCGATTTTCAACCTATGCAACCTGGTGGATACGTCAAACCATAGAACGTGCCATCATGAACCAAACACGAACGATTCGCCTGCCAATACATATTGTTAAAGAGATGAACGTATATCTCAAAGCACAGCGACAATTGTCTCAAATTCTGGATCACGATCCAACATCAGAAGACATTGCAGAACATCTCAACAAACCAGTTGCCAAGGTTGAAAAAATGCTCAAGCTCAATGAGCGTGTATCATCCGTAGACAGTACAACCAGTGCGTCGTCTGACAAACCACTGTTAGAAGCAATCGCAAACGAAGATGATCTTGGACCAACTGAGATCTTGCAAAATGACAAAATGAAAGCCAATGTTTCTGAGTGGCTGCGTGAGTTGGCTGACAAGCAAAGAGAAGTGGTTTGTCGACGTTATGGCTTACTCGGCTATGAAATAGAAACACTGGAACAAGTTGCCAAAGAACTTGGAGTAACTCGCGAACGTGTACGCCAAATCCAGATGGATGGATTAAAAAAACTGCGTGTAGCAATTGAAAACGAAGGTTACTCAGCTGAAGCAATTTTTCATTAATCGACCAACACTACGATCAAACTAACAAAGAGACCCTTGTTAACTATTGATAGTTGTTAGCAAGGGGCAGGATAAAATTATGTCGAATCTGTTTGGAGAAAAAGTCATGCAATCAATTGTTGGGGCTCGTGTTTTAAGTGGAACAGTTGTCGAATTAGCTAAATTTGCACAAGACAATGGATACAAACTACAGTCCAATCAACGTGGTTATATTACATTTGTGCCACTGGTTTCCTCGAACCATTTGAAAATTCAATATACAGAAAACGTAGTTCAACTACATCAAAACTAACCTTGAAACGAGACTCAAATAGATGATAGAGAGTCAACAAATAAGTGGATTCTCTGTTCATTGGGTCTTGTCATTCAGCCTGCAACCAATCACGGCTTTCTCATAAAAAACTGGCATGATATTTGTTCTGGGTTGAAAGTCAATAAAAGTAAGTAATACAGCACTTGTCAAAATTATATAAAATTTAAAAAACATTCTAAAAAAATAAAACTGAACTGTATACTAAAATAAATTACATTAAAATCACAACCTTAAATAAATCAATAAGTATGCCAAGTTTTTATGAGAAAACTGTGTGCAACCAATCAAGTGTTCTTGTAAACACTTATAAACCTATACTTACAAAATTGAAGAAACACTTGATGACGAATTGGTCTTGATGCAAAAGAACTCGATTCCAGAAGAAGAGTGGTAGTAATCAAGTAATAGAGGGGTTTTGTCTTGCTATTATGCTATTTCTAAGAGAAGGGTCTGGTTTTGCAATCATGTATATTCAATAACTTAAACGCTTTATTGCAAGACCAGACCCCATTCTCGTTTTTATCAGACGAATACTTTCAGGTTTGATTGGTGCTTCATCATCGAGCGTTCCATTTTCGCTTGAGTTCCAACAATCGTTCATCTAATTTAAAAGTATCATCTTCATCATATATTGTTTGCAGAATCTCTCCAGTAGTATGCGGCCAACTGCCAGCTTCGTTCGGAAGAATTGTATGTAACAATTCAAGTGTTTTATCAGGATATTGTTTGACTATGTTGTTATTTAGGTTGTTCAAATTACATTGATAAATCTGGTCGTGACTAATTGTTGTTAACAAAGGCAGGATCACTTCAATACGTTCGCAAAAATAGTCGATATTCGAAGCGGCAATCTTGCAGAGCAGCGCAGATAGGGTTGATGTTTTGGCTGATCGTTGACGCGGCCAAGCATCCCGAAAAAACTTCAGTAACTGTTTCGACCAATCTATCGTGTTGTTACCAGGATTATCAGACCAGTGTTTAATTTTCCACAAAACACTTGATCCAAAATCATCACCGCCATCCAACAACTGTTTTCGCATTTCATCGTTTGTAATAAATCGTTCTTGTGTATCGGTGTTTGTGCTGCCCCATCCAGCTAGAACAATTCCTGCGTGTATATTACGGTACTTGTTATTGGTTAAGCTTTGTTGTTTTGTAAGACTTAATAAGTACGGCTTCAGTCGTGTATAAAGAGTTTGATTCGGAACTTGAGCACTCCAAAATAATCCTGCCCAGAACGCCTCTTGATTATGCTTGTTATCTTCATTTAGAACAGCTAATAGATTCCGTTCAGTCCAATCAGGATCAACAGCATAAAACCAATTGATGCTGTGGCAAAAAATCACTAGCACATACCTAAATAGATCGTCATCCATACTGAACAACTTCTCTACATTTTGCAGCCATTCATCAGACAACCCATTTGAATTTTCCTGGGGTTGTCTTCTTGGGTCATTAAATATT
This sequence comes from Methylococcales bacterium, assembly GCA_036478815.1. GTDB lineage: Bacteria > Pseudomonadota > Gammaproteobacteria > Methylococcales > DRLZ01 > DRLZ01. The sequence goes on along the minus strand of JAZGEP010000101.1, from coordinate 8,569 downwards.
GCCTGAGCAATTTTACCAATAGGAGCGTTAATAGCCTCCATAATCCAGTCAGCCTCTCTGTTGCCTCGTACAAGTCCGGTACTGTTGGTCGATGGTTGAGAAGCAATGACATTGACGAGTTTTAAGATTATCTTGTCAAATGTATGTGGATATTGTGAAGCTAGTTGTTCGCTTGTTTGTATAAGCCAATGTGAAGCAGGGTGTATAAATTCGATAATGGCGTTGTCTGGATAGCAACATAGCCGCTCTCCAATCAGTGCCGATAATTTTGGTTTGTCGTTTTCTCGACCTTCTGAATGTAAAAAAGCACTCCAAGCCCACTGTGGAAATTCGTTGTGTCGCGCTGCAAGACCAAGGACTGTGAGTGCGCGAACTGGATGATGATTTGATAAACCAGAAAATGGATCTTTTTTGGTAAGAATGTCTTCATTGTTTTCACTCAATTCTAAAGCTATTGAAAGAACTGAGCCAAGAGGAATTTCTAGCAATGAAGAGTACTCTGGATCTGTACCAACCAAGCCACCACGACTTTCATTGGATGAAGCAGCTTTTTCTGCATCTTCAGGTTTCCAAAAAGGCACAATATGCTTGAGCCTGTTAACTTCCACCTCAAAATCGAATGATAAGTTACACTCATGTTTTGCCAGCCATGTAATACGATTCAGTGAATTATAGGCATTCCATTTTCTTTGATCATCTTCTCCATTCAACCATTTCTCTCTACCTCTAAGTAATCGCTGTTCTATTGTATTTCTAGAGTTAATGTGCAATTCGTTCCAGCGCGTTGCCAAAGCCAACAACAGGTCTCTTTGGTGATTTCTGGCCCAAAAAGTATCATCATTCAGAGCTAGAACAATATCACTAAAGGTTTGCGCAGAAACGAATTCTTGTTTTCCACCAACCCATATTCTTAAACGCGCAAAGATGTTTTCATCATCGACAGGCCAGGTAGAAAATTCTTGACGGGCTATGGAAATATCAAGATTGATCAATCGTTCAAAAAGCTGTGAGAATAAAATAACACTCCCCGATAACCCGTGAGAACGCTGATAATCCCCAATCTCTGCACAATCTTCAGGAATGATAGGGCCGCTAAAACCAACGCTCAATCCAAAGCCACCAATTTCAGTTTCTAGCTGTAAAGCAATCTCCAGATTTTTCCTTAATTCTCTGACAATGAAGGCGAGCCATTCATCAGGAATATTAAAATCGTGTTCATTTGGTGATGGATATTCAACATCTAATCGCACGAGATTGTTAATACGCTGACAATCATTTCCTTTTGGTGGTACAGATCGATAGTCATAGCTCTGCTCCACTTTCAGATAGGGTCGAGTTATCGCAATATATTTTCTGGCAACTGCACAGTTCCATCCATATTGGTTAGTCTCACGTTCCAGGTCAAATATTTCATCGTCGAAGTGATTGATTTGTCTATCCCAATTCTCAAACAGATATTGCCACGCCTGATGTATGTCAGAACGGATAATTTTTCGGTACCTAAATCGATGCTTAATCTGTTGCTGAATACCTGGATGTAAACCCGATTGTTTGGCTGCCCACCAAAGACATGCAGGTTGATCGGCGACGTTGCTAATCCATGCTCCAATCTGATTCTGACGATCAGAAAGCATTGATATATTGTTTGCCAAATACCCTTGTATTGCAGCGAACCTATGTTGATTCAGATTCTGTTGATCGTACTTGTTTACAGAAAAAGCATCCCATGCGTTCGAAGGAACTTCTCTTTTATCTGTTTGGGCGTAAACATCATCAGGATTGACTTTTTTAGGTACAGTATCCGAGTCAAGCCCATAAAGATCAAAAGGATCAATAAAATTGTCAGAACCAATTGCACCTACACTTCCAGGATTGGCATAGCGCTGGAACGCATCAAACACGCAAAGCCATTCGGCTGGTAGAGGAGAATTTGCTTCTTGAAAAATTTTCGCACCAACAGATGTCGATATGATATGTGCAACCTGTCCTCGCTCGTGAGGCTCAAGACATTCTGGTCCTTTCATGGCCAAGCTAATTACTGACTGAATCCACTGGTCTGGATTTCTGGCTCTTTGTGCCCACTCCTCCAATGTTTTCCATAGCGCACGATGTCCATCATCTGCTGAATACGCAATAGCTTCAACACCTTTGTGTTCCCATCGCGCAGTAGCGCCATCCTCTGTTCCGTCCTGAAAAGCGTAAAGACCACTTGGTTGACCATGCTGGTTTAATGCTTCAAGAAGGTAGTGTATTGGTGGGTCATCGGCTGAATAACCAATAAATACGACAATATATCGATTCAGTATTTCTTTAATAAATGCCGTTGCCCAGCCTTCTGATAAATAGGCGCGACCAAACCCCGCGCTTGAAAGAATAAAACCGTCACCCTCTGAACCGTTGTAGTCTTGATTTGTACAACCATGCAGATAAACGATTCCATCCAGTTCGTTAGGACGCGATGGATCAGGTAATTTGGGTGGTTTCCAGACCGTAAGTTTATTGTTGCAGCGTTCAAACAAGCGATCTAAATTAGTGGTTACTATCCGTACTTTTCCTTCCGGTGTTGTGGCAAGATCGATGAGAGTACGGTGTGCTGAAAGGTAGTATGGACGAGGATCCGGCTTTAATGCTTGAGCGACCGCATGCTCAATATCCTTAGCTGTATAATCTCGTTCAAGCAAACCAAACATGCGGTCTGCTGAAATTAACCCGTCAACACCAGTACGCTTATGTATTTCTTCTGCTTCATTAAGCAATTTGGTAACTGGATCATCTTCAGAAACACGTAGATTCTGAATAACATCATTTGCAAGTTCAAAAAAGTCCGGCAGATCAGCAAAAGCTCTAGAAACACCCGCTCCACAGAAGAAAACAACACGGCCTTCATCACGCGCAACAAGTAATTCATCAGGAATAGAAGGATCGTCTTTAATAAAACGCATACGATAGATTAATTTAGAGTAGAAGTAATAGATTAATCTTAGTTGAGAACAATGGTTTTGTAATTTGCGCCAAGATAGTATCTTCCCATGCAGAAACTGACGGATTGTTTAATTATGTTGATTAATTGCACGCAGATTTTGAGTGCCTATAAGCGAGGATTAAGCATATGCAATCAATATTGTTGCAATCGAAAGAAGCACAGCCTCTAATGTGAATATTCCCTTTTCAGGAGTGATTTAGTTCCGATTCCTGAGAGTTAGATTATAAATAACATTATTGACATTGGTATAACTTTAGTTATGCTGGTATTCATGAAGACAGCAATATCAATTCCAGACCCTATTTTTCAAGCTGCCGAAAATATGGCGCAGCGTTTAGGTATGCCACGTAGTGAGCTTTTCACCGTAGCCATGTCTGAATACATGAAAGCCCATAAATACCGTGATGTTACAGAGTCTTTGAATGAGGTGTATTCTAAAACAGAAGAACCACTTGATGACGAATTAGTATTGATGCAAATGAAATCGCTTCCAGAAGAAGAATGGTAATAAAGCGAGAAGAAATATGGTGGGCTTCTATGGGACAACCCAGAGGATCAGAACCAGGCTATCGTCGCCCAGTTGTCATCACCTCATCGAATGCTTTCAATGAAAGTTTCATCCAAACTGTAGTTGTTGTGGTCATTACCACGAATCTTCGTTTAGCCAATGCCCCAGGCAATCTTAAAATACTAAAAACAAAATCAGGTCTTCATCGTGATTCCGTTGTTAATGTTTCACAGATCATCACGCTTGATAAATCATTTTTAACCGAACGTATTGGTCGTTTAAATTCAAAACAAATCATTTTGTTAAATGAGGGAATTCGGCTAGTGCTTGGGATATAGAGTATAAATTTATGAATACTGATTCTCTGTTGTTAATGGAAAATTAGGTAACAGACCACCTTTATGTATTCTTTTCCTCCCCCCGACTTAACTGACCGGCAAGGGTTTCTCCTTCACATACTTCACCTCGTTATAACTACGATTTCTTGCTGAAAGCACAAAGAAAACGTGGCACGAATAGGACTTTGAAATGATCGATCGAAAAATCAGGAGCAATCCTTAGCCTAATATAATTCCGTAAAACCCCTCATCTCAAAAACCTGCCCACAAACTATTTTTTTCATTGAGACAAACCACAATAGTCTGCTAGCATTGCCTTTTCTTACCGTACAAGCAAGGTTACTCTATGGATGTTTATCACGGCATCTGGATTCCAGCTGTTAGCGCTGATTTCGACAACCCTGGGCAATTTATCTTTTGGGTTGAGCGACAAGGCGCTAATGCCAGCAAAACCAAAACCAAAACCAAAACCGCATTCCATCCCAATCATCTATCAGAATCCAGTCAACTCAACGAGTTTTTGTCCACTGATCTGTCGTTGACAAAAGCACTGCTTGATAACCTTAATCCTGTCGTTGCTACGTTCTACGCTGCTTTACCCAGTGTCGACCAACAGCCGTTGCCCAGTCTGGAAATGGCAAGCCTGAGCGGACTTTATTTGCCTGATGAATATGACTGGCAGATATGGACAATCAATGGTATTGCCATCAACAAACCTTTGATGTTTCTGCGTGAGTTACAGTTTATTGCCAGTTTCAATTCACCCAATTTTCGTTTGGGATCAGATCTGCTGTTCTGGGTTCAATATGCCCAGCAGTTGCGTAATATGATTCGTCAACACCAGTTCATCCCCATGCTGAAGTGCTATCAAGCTAGTCGTAAAGGCGCTGGTTTGAAGGTTTTTAGCGGTTGGTCGCCAGCAGGAAATCTCTATGAGCGCGGCTTACAGGATTTTGCCGCTGCTATGCCGGGTTTATGTACAACGGTCAGCTGTCAAAAACCTGCGTCCGTCAACATTAATCAGCTTGAATGCCTGGATAGCGTTACATTACTCAGGCATTTCTCCGAGCAGCAGATGGAAACATTGGTTGATGACACGCTGATTACCAAACAAACACTTAAACAGCTTGGTGATAGCTGGTTGGTAGACGCATTAGGTTATCGCCAAAGCGCAATCAATCCTCGCAAAAACCAGGTAAATATTGACGAGTTAACCAGCGAGCAATGGCAGCAATGGAATGTCTGGCAAAAAGGTTTGATCGGCGAGGCGCATCAAACCGGCTTTGTTTTGGGGCTGCGCTTGCAACCAGCAGATAGCACAAATGATGACGATTGGTGGCTACATTTCTTTGTTGAATCCAGCCAGGATCCTTCCTTAAAAATTGATCTTTCCGAGTGGTGGGCTTTATCCAGTAGCAAACAAAAACAATGGTTCAAACATTTCGGCCAACAATTTGAGCGCCACTTGCTGGTTAATATGGGACATGCTGCGCGCATCTGTCCTTTGCTATGGCAAAGCATGGAATCAACCCACCCCACTGGATTGGCGATTGATTTACAAACTGCGTATGAGTTTTTGAAAAATGATGCAGTGGTATTGGAATCAGCCGGGTTTAAGATCGTTTTGCCTGGCTGGTGGACACCCAAAGGTCGCAAACGCGCACGGATTCGGGTGAAAGCCTCTGGCACATCAGCACCTTCTCAGGAAAAGGAGACTGGCACTGGCTATTTTGCCTTGCCGTCACTGGTGCAATATCAGTATGAGCTTGCGGTGAGCGGTGAATCGGTAACAGAACAGGAATGGCAGGAACTGGTTAATGCGAAATCGCCGCTGGTGCAGTTTCGTGGCGAATGGATGGAGCTGGACAGCGAGCAAATGAATCAGTTGCTGGCTTTATGGCAACAGCAGGAACAAGATAACGATCCAGTGTCAATTAGCGATTTACTCAAACAAGTGGCGGAAGCCGATAACGATACTACCGAATTTGAGTTTGATGAGGTGCTTGGCGATATTTTGCAACGACTGCAACAGCCAGACGCCACTCAACCACTGGACAATCCCAAAGGCTTGCAAGGCCAATTGCGCGCTTATCAAAAACAAGGGCTATCATGGCTGGTCGCACAAGAAGCGCTGGGGCTAAACCCTTGTCTGGCAGATGATATGGGTCTGGGTAAAACCATCCAGATTATTGCTTTGCTATTGCATGAACGCGAACAGCAACCATCCGAATCAGCAACCAAATCAGCAACCAAGCGCTTACCAACCTTGCTGATTGCCCCCACCTCGGTACTCGGCAACTGGGAAAAAGAACTCGAAAAATTTGCCCCACAAATTAACAGTGTTATTCATCACGGCAGTCAACGCGCCACCACAGCACAAGACTTCATCCAATCGATAGAATCCAGCGAGGTGATCATTACCTCGTATACGATTGCCCGCAAGGACAGCAAATTATTCAATCAGCAACGCTGGAAACGCATTGTTGTGGATGAAGCGCAGAATATTAAAAACCCGAAATCAGCACAGGCGAAAGCCATTTATGCCTTAAATGCCCCGCATCGTATCGCCATGACCGGAACCCCTATTGAAAACCGGCTGATGGATTTGTGGTCATTATTTCATTTCCTCAATCCTGGCTATCTGGGCACCGCAGCACAATTCAAACGTGCTTATGAAACACCGGTACAACGCGATGGCGACCAGCGCCGCTCCAAACAACTCAAGCAACTGGTTCATCCTTTTATTCTACGTCGCCTCAAAACCGACAAATCAATTATTGATGATCTGCCGGATAAGGTTGAACAAAAGGTCTATTGCAACCTGACCAAAGAGCAGGCATCACTCTATCAAGCCGTGGTTGATGATGTGCAAAGGCAGATCGAAGACGCCGAAGGCATTCAGCGTAAAGGCTTGATTCTGTCAACATTGATGAAGTTGAAGCAGATTTGCAACCATCCTGCACAATTCCTACAAGATGGCAGCGCTTTTAGTGCAACACGCTCACACAAACTGGCGCGCTTGCATGAAATGATTGGGGAAGCACTGGATGAGTCGGATAGTTTACTGATCTTTACCCAGTTTACCGAGATAGGCAGTCAACTTGAACAGCTGTTACGCGAGCAACTACATTGCCCTGTGTATTACCTGCACGGCGGCACAAGTCGCAAACGTCGGGAGCAAATGATCGAACAATTCCAGAATCCTGACACGCCCCCTGGCATTTTTGTTCTGTCATTAAAAGCAGGTGGCGTGGGCATTACCCTGACCCAGGCAAATCATGTGTTTCATTTTGATCGTTGGTGGAATCCGGCCGTTGAAAATCAGGCGACTGATCGCGCATACCGTATTGGTCAGGAAAAAACCGTGTTTGCCCATAAAATGGTCACGCTAGGCACCCTGGAAGAACGCATCGACAAAATGCTGGAAGACAAGCAAGTTTTGGCCGACAGCATTGTTGGTAGCGATGAAAGCTGGCTCACCGAAATGGATAATGCAGCCTTTCAGCAACTCATTCAGCTCAACCGCAGCACCATCATGGAGGCTTAAACATGGCAAAAATAACCCGCACTTGGTGGGGAGAAACCTTTCTTGATATCTTGCAAATGAGTATGGATAGTGGACGATTGGGACGCGGCAGAGCGTATGCAGGACCGAATCGCTTATTGGAATTTGCCATCAAAGGCCCAGTCATCAAAGCCACAATACGCGGCAATATTAACCATTATTTTGGTGTTTACAAAGAACCGTGTTACAAAATTGAAGTGCAATTAAAACAGTTTTCAGCAAAAGACTGGGACGCAATAATTGAAGCAATCACCCACAATGCCGCCTGCTTGTCGCAATTACTGATGAACGAAATGCCAACCAGTATAGAAAACCTGTTTGCCAAACAAAACCTGCATTTTTTACCGCAAGAAAAGCAAGATTTGATCAGCCAGTGCTCATGCCCGGATTATGCAGATCCCTGCAAGCATGTCGCAGGCGTGTATTATAAAGTCGCCTCATTACTGGATCGTGACCCGTTATTATTGTTTCAGCTACGCGGAATGGATGCGACAAAGCTACAAAAGAAACTGGCAGCCTCGCCGTTAGGTAAAGCATTAATTGATCAGTGGGGCGATGGGGGCGATAACCAACAAACCATTGAATACCATCCGCATCGCTACCCCGAACCACAACGATACCCGGTGAAATCGGCCAACCTTAAAGCATTCTGGCAAGGAGACAATGCATTACCCTTGGTAACAAGCTTTACTGGAACCGCGGCAACATCAGCTGTACTTATCAAAAAAGGCGGTGATTACCCAGCTTTCTGGCAAAGAGATAATTCCTTTATTGACGTGATGGAAACTATTTACACGCGTATAGTAGACAAGAACAAGGCTTCGTTGTAGTTGCTACTCAGATTGCCCTCTATTTTGACTTGACCAATAGCCGTGTTACAAGTGCTCATTTACACATGTAGACTGCGCGATTTCGCCTTGCTATTGAACAAAGTAGATGGACGATATATTTAGGAGAGAGAATTTAATAACTTCCTGGTCTTGACTTGTCTTTTTGTCCGTCTTCCGTGTTGTAAAAACAGTTGCGTAGCCAGCTATGCGCCCGTTTCTACGCCTTGAATACGAACAAAAATCCTGCCTCAAGATCAGGAAGTTATTAAATTCTCGCTTAAGCTTACTCTCTCATGTCCAATCGCTGTCTGGAAAATGCGCATTTCACCTGTATACTGTGCGTTT
>JAZGEP010000100.1:0-31822 GCA_036478815.1 Methylococcales bacterium | reverse complement strand
ATTTAATAATATACGAAAGTTTGACGCAGGATTTTTGTTCGTCTTCAAAGCGTAGAAATAGGCGCATAGCAAGCTACGCAACTGTTTCTACAACGCGGAAGACGGACAAAAAGACAAGTCAAAATTCGGATGTTATTAAATCCTCACTCCTTAGTACGACAGATCATATTGATACACCAACAGCTTCATTGTTCGCAATCAGTCATTCCAGCAAAAAACCAGTCAATTTTGCTGCACTTGCACTATTAGTTAGTACGATCGCTCCTCTTTTAGCCTATGTCTTAAATCAACAACCTCAGCAACAGGTTAATCTAGCATCGATTGTTTTACCAGAAACCATTGTAAACTGGCATCGAACCAACGACGTTGATGATTGGCAGCCCAATTATTCTGGTCAAAAACTACAATTGTCCAGTGTCTACCAAAGTCAACTGGGCCGTGTACAATTAACGATGATTTTTTACGCCAATGAAACTCACGGAAATGAGTTGACTAACGGGCAGAATTCGCTGTTTCCTGAGGATGATTCAGATTGGCACTTGGTTTTGGAATCAACACAGAGTATGCGTCTTCCACCTACAATAAACCTGCGTGAAAGTTTGATCGAAGCAGACCATTATCGGTTGGTCTGGCAATTCAACTGGATAAACGGAGAGCTTACAATCAATGATATAGAGGCAAAATGGATAGCCGTTAATAATCGTCTACGTGGACAAAATAATCGCTCGGTCGCGGTGATCATCAGCACCCAAAGCGAAGAAGATACAGAAAATGCCCAACAAAGACTGAAGAATTTCATTCAGACAATCTCAAGCGCACTATTTAAAGTGATGAAACAATTTGAGAATTTAGGTGGTTTGACGGAATAAAGCTACCAAGATTGCGCAGGATTTTTATTTCTGACCGAACCATCTCAAAAGGCGCATAGTCATTCTACGCAACGATTGAGATTGCGTTGGTCAGGAGCAAAAAGACAAGCAAGGTTGGTAACTTTATTTCGTCAAACCACCTAAGGAACGTGAATAGAAAAACTTGAACAATTTAGACAGAGGGTATTTCTTTTTTTCTAGACTATCCTAAGAAGTGCATTGTTTTTTTTGCAGCGGTGAAATTGTTGGAATCTGAAACAAAAAGACAAGTAAATCTGGTAATTATTTCGTGAACCCACTTTAATGCAGGACTTAACTTATTACTTATGGCCATTGAAATAGAACGCAAGTTTCTGGTGATCAATAATAGCTGGAAAAAATATGTCACCAAATCGATACCAATACAACAAGGTTATTTTTTCCACAATGACACAGTTTCAGTCCGGGTTCGCGTCACCGATGAAGAGGCTTCCCTTAATTTTAAAAGTGTCAGTATTGGTATCCAGCGTTTAGAATATGAATATGAAATTCCAGTAGTGGATGCTTGGGAAATGCTCAAAAACCTCTGCCAAAAACCAATCATAGAAAAAACACGGCACCTGGTTCCAGACAATGGGCATACTTGGGAAATTGATGTATTCGAAGGAAAAAATGCAGGTTTGGTGATCGCTGAACTCGAACTGGAAAACATCGAACAACGCTTCAATTTACCTGGCTGGGTTGATAAAGAAGTCACTAATGATAAGCGCTACTATAATCATTGGCTGTGTAAACATCCATATCAACAATGGCCGCAATCTACGCTGAAAGAGATATGAGCCAACAACAAAAACAACTGACAATGACGGTGTTAATGTCACCAGATATGGCCAACTTCTCAGGCATCGTGCATGGTGGAGCGCTTCTGCAACTACTGGATCGGGCCGCATACGCTTGTGCAGCGCGCTATGCCAAAAGCTATGTAGTCACTGCATCACTGGATCAAGTCAGTTTTAAAGCGCCAATTAAGGTAGGTGAACTGGTCACTTTATATGCCAATGTTAACTATGTCGGACGTACATCAATGGAAGTCGGTATTAAGGCTGTGGCAGAAGACTTGAAATCACACGAACAACGTCACACAACATCCTGCTATTTCACCATGGTCGCAAAAGATGACAACGGCCATTCCAGCCCAGTACCAAAGTTGGATTTAATGACCGAACTCGATAAAAAACTCTATCAAGCCGCAAAAATGCGTTTAGAAATGAGACGTGAGATTACCCAACGTAATCAAGAACTTTATATTGATATCCCGTAAATTTGCTACCAGCCCATTTCTGCATTTTATAGTAGTGTTGAGTATGAGACATTCAAAGTGTTGGTATCACTTTTGGTTTCACGGATAAAACTGCTTGAACTAAAATGGCTAGTGGAATTGCAAAAAAAACACCCCAGAAACCCCACAATCCACCAAAAAACAGAATCGCGACAATAATTGCAACCGGGTGTAAATTAACCACTTCAGAAAACAGAACCGGAACCAGGATGGTACCGTCAATGACTTGAACCACGGCATAAGCGATCATGACGTACCAGAACTCAGTTACAAAACCCCACTGCATATAAGCAACGACAACGACTGGAATAGTAACAACAGTCGCTCCAACGTATGGGATTAACACAGACGCGCCCATTGCAACTGCCAGTAATAATGAATAATTCAACCCAAGTGTGTAGAAACTGATGAAGCTGGCTACGCCTAACAGCATCAATTCCAAAAACTTTCCACGAATATAATTACCAATCTGTATATCAACTTGTCGCCACACTTGACGGGTTAATCTGCGGTCGCCTGGCAAATAATGCATCAACCAGCGCAGTATTCTGTTTTTATCTTTCAGAAAAAAGAACACCAGGAGTGGAACCAGAACCAGATAGACAATCATCGAAATCAAACCCATCAAGGATGCAGCTGACATGGATAAGATATTTTGACTATAGGTAAACATTTGTCGTCTGACAGCACTCAGAATCTCATCAATTTGGTCGGCACTGACAAAATTTGGATAGTGTTCTGGTAGTTGAAGTATTGCTTCTTGAGCACGATTAATCAGTAGCGGGGATTGCTGAACCAACTGCACAGTTTGCTGATAAAGCAGGGGGATAATTGCCAACAGAATAAATGTCACCAACGTTAAAAACAGGCCATAAACAAGAAGCACCGCAGGAAGCCTGGGCATTTTAATTTTGGCTAGCAATTCAACGATACTGTTCAATAGATAAGCGATCACACCTGCTGCAAAAACTGGCATCAAGATATCAGATAACACCACAATCAGAATGCAGCCAATAATCAGCAGCACTGCGAGTATCAAGACCTGTGGATCACTAAAAACCCGATCTATCCAGGATTTGAATTGATCTCCGTATGTTGAAAATCTGGATGTCATAAGTGCAAGCTGCCTTCAATAAAGTTGCCGTGAATTTATTATTGGTTGTTTTTTTGCGTTTAACTATACCACTACCCGGATGTTCTTAGAACCAGTTCAATGTCTCAAATGGGTTTTTAAAGATGGTCACGATTTAGGAACGTGCATAGAATAACTTGAACAATGATGGTGCAGGATTGTTGTTTCTGACGAAACAGTCTCGAGAGGCGCATCGTTGTTCTACGCAACGATTGAGATCGTATTGTCAGGAGCAAAAAGACCAGCCAGAATGTTCAAGTTATTTCATGCACGTTCCTGGATCGTACATGAAATAACTCGGGCACAATCGCGTTCTGATTGAGGCGCAAAATTGGTTGATCTGATTGAACAAAATCGTAAGCGTAGCTGGCTAGCTTGAGTTTTTTAAGATTGAACATTGGCCAATCACAGCGTATAGATGCAATCTGATTAGGTTGTTTTGGTGGTCTTTGTTTTTGAGAGTTTAGATGATTTTCTTGCTGAATAAAAGATGTGTTTCCCAATTTTTGGCCCTTCGTTCATCGAAGTGATCCAATATGGACTCACATAATCTGCATGATACCAAAGTGCACCAGATGTAATGTCCTCATGCTTTTTTTGTAAAATATCTGATGCAATTTTTAAGCTTAGTTTCCACGCAGTTTGGTCGTGGGGTTCATCACTTAAACCATCACACCACCAGCTAAATTGACAACGATAGAGTTTTTTACCGCCTTGTTTTACAACTCCGCAGATACTATCTGGAAAGCCTTTATGATTAACACGATTGAGAACAACATTAGCCACTGCATGTTGCCCTGTTGTAGATTCTCCTCTAGCTTCAAAATAGTTATTCAGTGCTAAGCAATGCAGCTCTGCATTATCAATTTGTTTTTTTACAGGATGTTTTGTCTGTATTTTCTCTTGTACTGTGATGACTGTATTTAGAATTGGTAAGTGTTGTTCGATGCTTTGAACATCTATAACAGCAAGGTCAATAAATTTTTCTTGTTTTTCTCGTTTTTCTTGAATTACCGCATTAAGGCTCACTCTGTGGTTTGCATTTTCAGCGAATGCATTTCTTTTGGCGTTTGCCGAGTCAGCACGAACAGTACCAGCAGTAAAAAATACTGGTCCCTTCAAGTTATCGACTGTAATAATTGTTAAGAAGAAAATAAGCGATAGAAATACTGAGATTATGCATGAGAAATATTTATCCGACATCATAGTAATTAATTCCGAAGTTATTGTGTTATTCCCATGGTAATAACTGTTTAATGTTGGTTAAGCAGACTATGTGGTGATACCATGAGAAAATTGAAACATTCACAAGCAGACTAATGCGAGTGTTTCGGCAGCTTTCGGTATTTCTACACGTACAATTTGATATGGTTTGGTCGGGAGAGGGTTATTGGGTGTTGATGGTATCGCTATCTCAAGCGAATTGTGTAAGGACTGAAAGAAGACTAAATGGGAATCTACTTACAGGCAGTAACTGTTAGAGAGGAATGAAATTTTGAAAAAAAACATGCTGGGTGAGATTATATTTAAGGAATTTTAAGGGGTCGGGAATTTTAAGGGGTAATTTTAAGGGGTCGAATTTTAAGGGGTCGAAGCCCTTTTAGGGCGACCACGTCTGTCTTGACCTACTTTACAGTTCAATTTTAGCTCAATCTTTTGCTTAAACTTCTCGTTACCAAGCGGTGTGCCGGTCTGCCAAGCATTACGGATCACTTTCAAGTCATTCTCTGCAAGCTGTTCTGTAAAGAGACTATGATAGGCGTCTCTGCGAGCCTGAACAGTTTTGCCTAATCTTTTGAATAGAATATGAGGGGTAATCCGATCATCAGCCTCCCCCTGTACATTTGCGCGATAACTACTCCAGTCATACTCACCAGGAGTGCTTGTCATCCCAGCTCTAACCGGATTAAGTTCAATATAACGCATACACGTTAGTAAATATTGCTCATTATCAACCAATGAAGCCTTATAACGCCCTTCCCAGATACTCCCAGTCGTACCATAGGCACGATTCATATACGGGACATAATGTCTACCAATATATTGCATCATTCTGCTGATACCTTGAACATCTTCAGGTGTCGCTAGAATATGAATATGATTAGTCATCAACACATAAGCATGGATCGCACAATCATAGCGGTTCGCTGCTTGTTTTAACCAGCTCAAATAAGCATAGTAGTCGTTATTTTCAAAGAAAACGGGTTCACGACTATGCCCACGTTGCACGACATGGACTGGAATATGGGGTAAAAAGAATCGAGGTTTTCTTGGCATAATTCTGGGCTATGGCATCAATATAGACATCATAGCTCAGAACCAGCTCTTTTAAAAGGGCTCAGACCCCTTTACCTCAGACCTCTTTATCTCATGGTGGCCCTAGTGACATTGCCCTTTACTCTAAACCTCACAGACAATTTTATATATCATGTTGCCAATTTTTTTGACATTACAATGGGTTCCGTCTCGCTCAATGATTTTTATATCAATAATACTCTCCTGAATTTCAGTAATTTCCTTACATTCGCACGAAACAAAAAAGTCCTGCTCTGGAACTCCTCTAATTTCGTTTCCCAATGTATCTTTAACACTCATGTCACCATCGTCAAAACAAGTTATGACACATTCGACAGATTTTGGAGCTATATATTGTATTGGTTTAGAGACCACGGCTATTTCTCCTTATTTAAAGACTTAATTTTATTCCAGAACAAGTAAATTATCTAGATAACTATACAAATAGGGCCTTGTCTTGTGATAAAACATTTTATAATTAATAAATCCGTTAAATAACAAACCAGATCCATATTACTCTGAGTGACTCTGTTCCCTATACGTTCAATGTGAATTAAGAGCTGCAAACATTAACCTATTATTATCAATGACTTACAAATTAGTTAAGTAACTTCTCATTTTTTACCGGCAGCTTATAATTCAATAGCTTAGAAGTGGTTTTAATGAAATAAATGTAGAAATATCATTAAAACTCGTTCGTTAAATTCAAATATCATTGACTTACAAAGGTTAAAATTAAAACGTCCATTTTTTATGCACTGTAACCAATTGATTCTAAAGGTGCCGGTAAATAATGAGAAGTTACTTAGTTAATTTTGTCTTGCCTATATTTAAACTTAAATCATTGATTTTATGTGTTTAAATTTGCTCTTAATTCGCATGCAAGACTTAGTGAATTATGTTTCTCCTATATTATTTAGTACCCAGGAGGATAAGATTGTGTATTACTCTCGCCTGCGACAGTATGTGTTACACTATGTGATCCTTTGGTGATAGTGTAGGTACAGGGTACAATAGCCAGAAAACGTTGATTTTCTAACTCGGTAGGTTTTGAATTGAATTCACCTTCGGCTTCGGTAATTACAATATTTCCTCCGGGACCAAACGTAGTAATAGCTAGTGGTGCACGCTCATCAACGCCAAGAATTTTTTTAATACTGGCAGCATCAGCATCACATATTTTTTTACGCGTAATAGTTGGTTTTGAATGATCACAAGTTGTCATAGTATTGCTCCTTTTTTTCGAGATTAGAAGGTTAAAAGAAACCGACCTAATATTGTTCGATCGGGTATAAAAAGTGGTTGGCTCGGATCTGGAGTTTGAATATTTATGTCAGAATAGTTGAACTTCTTATCGAATAAATTCTTTACATCAAGGCTAATAACCCCCCAACGCTTGGGTAAGCGATATCCGATAGAAGCATCGACAACAAAAAAGTTTTCCTTGTTATTTTCAAACTTAATTTCTGGCGCATCACTTACCTTTTGGTAAACATATGTTGCACCAATCGAAGAGAAAAAGCCCGATTCATTAAAATAATTTACAGAAACTGGAATTGTCGTTGTCCATATATCCTCTGATACCAAAGGCGAAGCAGTTTTGGGTGCGCGACCTTCGAACTGTAGTATGCTCGGTTTTCGGCGAAACCTTTCTAGTCTATATTCTGCTGAAAACGCCCAATCTCTCATTGGTTTCCAGTACAAATAAGCTCGATACTGATCCTCTCGTTGTTTTTCATATTTAAATGCCGGAGTTAGCGTAGCCTCACGAGAAATATCGAGGTCATCAATAAAATCAAGTCTTTCAGCAATCCTAGGCACATCTAAGTTGCGTCGACTAAGTTCTAATCCACCTGATATATTTTTTGAAAAATCAATATCAAGCCCTATCCCAAATCGCTCTGCAATCGTGCCGTTGAAGTCATCAAATTGTTGATTAAATCCGGCTATCTGTGTTGGTTCTAAGGTTGATTCAAATATCAAAGATCTTTTAACTGTTTTTGTGTATGCAGCTCTTAGACTAATTTGATTTAAAATTCGCCATTGGAATCCGACTTTTGGGAGAACACGACTAAAGCTAACTAATCTATTTTGACCATCTTCGAAAGATACCACGCTCACACCTAGCGTCCAAAAGAGATTATTGGGAATATTGAATGTGGAGTAGAAATAGCCGTCTATCCAACGACCTGATCTGTCTTCATCTGTTCGCAGCCTTAATTGCCTTATTGGGTCGACTAACTGCTCGACAAAACGCTGATCTAACTCATTACGCTGTACTCTATCACCATCAAAACTATAAGCATTAATGCCGGATAAAAATGTAACTTTTTTTGCTTTAAAAAAATACTGGCTCTGTATGTCATATCCATGCCGTTTATCCACGATATTCTTGAAAGTATCAAGTCTGGTTGGTTGAACTAGTGCTGGAAGTTCAGAGGGACTGACTGTAGATGACAGAGCAGTGTCAAAAAAATTTTCTTTTCGATCAACATGCTTAAAAGACATAATAAATCCAGAACGTTGACTTAACTTATACTTAATTCCAAGTCTTACCGTGTTCTGCTTGATATTCCTATCCAATATGTTACTGAAACTACTAGAATTGAAATTCAGCCTCAGATCCCCTTCTTTTGTTTCTCGACGACGATATTCAAACTGCAGATCTAAATCGTCAGTAACAGATAATTGAGCAAAAACGTTGTATAAATTATGACGAAGTTCATTGTTATCACGAAAACCGTCAGTTTCATAATGGAACTGTCCAAAACTATATGATAGTTTTTTGAAGATTCCCGATAAAACTGCTTGGTCAGCATATGTTCCATTATTACCTAATATACCGACCCCCGTGAATTGAATGCCGTCACGTTCAAATAAAGGTGTGTACTCGTTAAATCCAACTTCTGACGGGCTTGTCCCTAAAAGAATATTAAGATTTGATTCAACCGATTGCGGTTGGACTGGATTTATGTTGATTGGCTGTAACAATTGAGCCTGCAGAAACTCGCTAACGCGTGCAGCTTCATGTCGAGGTCGTTGTGCATATGTATCAGATAGAAATCTGTGTGCTGAGTAATTAGAAGCATCTTTAGCAAGTGATCTTGAACTTTCGTTTACAGCCAATTGGTCAAACCCAAGATTCTTGTATATTCTGGCTAAGCTTACAGCTCTTCCAGCCAAATCCTGATCCAACAACAATTTAGATCGAAACACAGCCCGATTATCATTCAAATCAATCGCTTTCTGCATATCATGCAAGGCTTCAACAGGCCGATTAACTGACTGTTTATAGATTGCATCATAAAACCAAGGCGTTGGATCATTCGGATCAAGCTTCTTGGCGATTGTATACTCAGTGGAAGCAATATCACCACGCCGTTGTTCATAATATGCTTTACCCAAATAACTACGAATCAAGGCATTATCAGGGTCAAGATTAGCGGCAGTTTCCATCTCTTTGGTGCCGGACTTGATGTGTCCCTGGCGAATTTTTGCAAGTCCCAGTCCTAATCTGGCTAACGGATCTGACGGATCACGCTTGATTGCAGTGCGGAAGCTTTGCTCTGCATCGCTGAGATCCAGTGATGCTAATCGGGCAAAACCAAGCACTGTGTTGGTTTTAGCCAGTTTTGGATTGAGTGTTTGTGCTTTGCTGGCTGCCTCCATAGATGCATCAACATTACCTGTGGCAAGTTCCATTTCTGAAACACGCGCCCAGGCTAATCCGTTATTTGGATCGGCTTGTGCTGCCTGTGTTGCGCTGTTGAGTGCTTTGTCGATATCGAAAAGCGACTGATACGCATAAGACAATGCAATTTTTGGTGCAGCTGCTTGCGGGTTGACTTGTTGCGCTTGCTCTGCAAGCTTGAGCGCTTGATGTTGATCGCTTTTCGCCAGTGCGATGATTGAGCGTAACGCCAACACATTGGCGTTTTTCTGTGTTTTTTGTTGTACTTGATTGAGATGTCGTTGTGCTTGCTCGACTTGTCCGACCGTCAATAACAAACTTGCGTAGAGAATCTGATACTTTGCATTGCGCTCGGCTTCACTCACTTTGTCGAGCTGCTCAAAAGCTCCTGCCAAATCGTTAGATAGAAATCGATCAAGTACTGGTTTGAGTGTCGAATACGATGGATTTCGACTGGTAACCGTGTAATCAATAACAGGCGGGTAATATAGCGTCCATTGCACTGCATCGCGCAGTTCAATTCTGGGCCCAATCACTGGTGCTTGACCCATTGAAGTCAATGCAGACTGACCTTCTTCAACACTGACCTGTCCCAACGCATTGCTTGCCACCACAACACCATCAAAAACAACTACTTGAGTACTGTCTTGATTAACTTTAACCAGGAACTCAGTACCTTCATGCATCGCATTAACAAACGGAGTATCAATCTCTAGTTCACGTGGGCGGCGACTGCGAAAATAGGCTTCTCCGTTAAACAGGTTTAATAACTGTGAGAAGACGTCATCCTCACTCTCTTGATTACTTGAAAAACGCACTGTACTACGTTCTTTCAAGACCATATAGGTTTCTTCCTGAATATGGATTGTTGCTCGACTATGTGAAGCTGTGCGTAAGCTGTCACTGGCACAAAGACTATCATTCAGTTTCGCAGGACTCCATTCCAGAGTGGTGTGTTTGCGGATTTCAACCACACCTTGCATTGATGTAACTTTGGCAGTCCAGTGACTACATGCATCATCAGCATAAACTGATGATACTTGCAAAAAAACCAGTGCTACTATTAAACCTATAAACTGAAACATTTTTTGTTCGTCTTGTTTAGTATCAAGTTAGGTGTAGTCTATGCCCCTTGGCTTGTATTTTGCAATAGTAGCGTGAATATTCACCATCTTAATAATTTAACTCCAACACTCAACAGTATTTACATTTGATAGATACGATACACTGGATCTTAGTAGCGAGTGTCTGGTCAAATTTTTTGGACATCGCAATCTGGCTGTTAGAAACCGTTCTGTCATACCAATCAGAAATGGAAACTAAATAACTTGTACAGTTGGCGCAGACCTTTTATTGTCAAATCACTGTTCGTATTCAAGGCGTAGAAACAGGCGCATAACAAACTATGTAACTGTTTCTACAACACAGAAGACGGACAAAAAGACAAGCTAAAATGTACAAGTGATTTAATTCCCATTCCTAACACAGCATTCATATGCCAAATAGTGCTCATCTGACAAATGTTCTGATTATTGGTGCCAGTGCATCTGGTTTAATGTGTGCGATTGAGGCAGGCAAACGCGGTCGCAAAGTGATTGTTCTTGATCACGCCAACAAATCCGGCAAAAAAATCCTGATGTCTGGCGGTGGGCGTTGTAATTTTACCAATTATTATGTCAGTGCCAGCAACTTCATTTCCCACAACCTGCATTTTTGTAAATCAGCATTGAGTCGTTACAGCCAATGGGATTTTATTGCCATGGTCAATGACCATCAGATTGCCTTCCATGAACGCAATCATGGTCAATTATTCTGCGACCACAGCGCCAAACAAATCCTGAACATGCTGCTCTCAGAATGCGAAAAAGTGAACGTCAAAATTCATCTGAATTGCGAAATCACCAAGATTGATAAAACAAGTGACAACGCATTTACTGTTAATACTTCGCTGGGAAATTTTCAGACGACATCATTAGTCATCGCCTGTGGTGGTTTATCAATTCCAAAGATGTGCGCCAGCCCATTAGGCTATCAAGTTGCCGAGCAATTCGGTCATCATATCTGGCCAACTGCGGCAGGATTGGTTCCTTTTACACTGCAGCCAGATGACAAAGCAATATTAGCGGAACTATCAGGTATTGCCGTTGACAGTCTAGTGCAGAATCAGCGTATAGAGTTTAGAGAGAATATCCTCTTTACTCACCGAGGTTTGAGTGGCCCCGCCATTTTGCAAATTTCTTCATACTGGCAACCTGGGGAATCAATCACTATCAGTCTATTGCCAAAACTCGATATTATCGACTTTCTGAAAACACGACAACTCGCACAACCAAAGATTAAATTAAAAACGGCGTTAGCAGAAGTCTTGCCTAAACGACTGCTTCTCACAATATTGGGAAAAGACACTGTGGATACTTCATTACAAGCTATTTCCTATAACCGCTTTCACGAAATTGCCCAACAGTTACAAAGCTGGCAAATCAAACCCAACGGCACAGAGGGGTATCGTACCGCTGAAGTCACATTGGGTGGCGTTGATTGTGACGAATTATCATCCAAAACCATGGAATCCAGCAAAGTTCCAGGTCTCTATTTTATTGGTGAAGTTGTTGATGTGACAGGTTGGCTGGGCGGATATAATTTCCAGTGGGCCTGGTCATCGGGCTGGTGTGCTGGTCAGTTTGTTTGAATTTGTGGCTCAAAAACGTAACTCAGCTTACCCTCCATTTTGCCTAATTGCTGTCTAGAAAGTGCTCATTTACACCTGTAAACTCCGCGCTTTCGCCTTGCTCATGGACAAGATAGAGGGTAATCTGAGCAGCTACTGATTACGCTGAGAGCTACCTTTTGATACTGTTATTGATACTCCACATGCAATAAAGGTGCAGCTGATGCATTTGCCTCAAACGAAATAGCTTCGCGCTTACCACTACCAGTGATAATAATCGCCAGCGAATTACCACCAGTCCAATTGGTTCGATTCACAATTTCTTGAACAATAGTCGCGAGATCGGGGGTGCGCTGATTAACACCTGCTTCACCAATTCCAGTCCAGGGAGCTGGAGACCACGATATACTAGACGAAGTTCTTGGCCTACTTGATAGATGACCATTGATGTTATTAACAAAGGTCGAAGCGTTATTCACTGCCTCTCCTTCCAAAATCAAAGAGGTGGTAGTTGACTGTACTTGTGCTGCAGTAAACTGAATATATGCATCAACAATTGTGCTTCCTTGTGGAATCGTTACATTATTAAAGCGCATACCGATGGTTTGATTACCTCCAGATGCCACCAAATCAAGATCTATACTCCCAATAATAACGTTTCCTGCAGGTTTTTCTTCGGCATCATCGCTGCTGGCTGAAACCCTGATATCCAGCGTATTGCCATCACCATCACCATCACCATCACCATCACCATCACCATCACCATCACCATCACCATCACCATCACCATCATCATCGCCATCCCCATCATCACTATCAGTCGTCAATCCTGGAACAGAGAACTCATAAATCACTCCGTCGTTTTCATCAGGATTAGGATCATTGTCCAGTCCTCGGGCAGCAACGTAGAGGCGAAATTCGCCAGAAGAACCAGACGGTGCGACAGCAATACCAGCTGCGTTATTAGCATTGGGATTCGGTGCAGAAATATTGATGGTGCGTACTACAGCTCCCGAGGTGGTAACTTGGGCTACTTGATTATTGTGTTGGTTGTCAGGATCACACACTAGACCAGGATTAGCATCACCAATAATAAAGAGATTGCCTGTCGCCGCTTGAAAAGTAATGCCTTCGGGGTCTTCGACTCCCAGGCGACAGGTATCAAAACTGGTCACGACATCGTCGCCTGCCGGTGCGATGCCATCAAAGATTCCATTGCTTCCCGGTATGACTTTGTAGATTTCTCTGTTAACACCATCTGCAATATAGAGAGCACCTTCACCTGGGTCAAAAGCAATACCTTCTGGATCATTACTACCAAATGCCACGGTGTCAAATTGTCTAATTAAATTAAAGTTCAAGTCCGTTTCGAATACTTCTTTGCGATTGTCATCAGAAATAAACAAGTGCTGATTTAACGGATTATAAGCAACACCAGTCGGTTCATTAGAATATCCAGGGAATGTGGTAAAGGTATCAACAAGAACACCTGGCACAGGGTTTGGGTTTATCTCAAACACGTTGACACCAGTAAACAACCCCGGTATTTCATTAACTTCGGAGTCAGTTGCTAACAGTGTGCCGCTATCTTGCAGATAAGTAAGACCGGCCGTATCTGGACTTGGTGGGTTAAACTGCGAAACATTGATGGTTTGAATCAAGGTGGCGGGAGATCCTCCTGAAATGAATAACCTGATTGCAGACTGGACTGGAAATGCTAATTCTATAACCGCATTTCTCGTCGCTACAAATAGATCAAACCTTGTATCTGCATCGGTCTGGTCAAGACTTTTTGCAAACGTCATATAAGTAATTGGGGCACCCAGTTGCAGTTGCGAGAGCCCATAGCTCTTGACCAGCCTTACTTCCTCGGCGCTACCCAAATCAAGCTCATGCAGTCTTTTCTGATCCAGGACATAGATGTGGCCATTCTCAGGGTTAAATGCCAACCCTTGGGCATTTGGACTCACAGTTGCAGGCAGATCCACTGTGGTGTGCTCGGCCTTTTGGTCACTGCACTCACGCCCAGACACACACTGGGTAATGACCAAAACGGCTTGACCTTGCTTGTTGACTTCCAGCCTAAATAATCGGTCGTTGACTGGATCCAGCGTTACACCTCGGGCATCAGCCACAGGCGGCAATGTCTGACGGCTAAGGTTCTGAGCATCTGATCCATCGGGCTTGCGTTCTATGCTCAGCAACTCGTTGTCGTCAACAATAAAAACACTCTTAATGCCGTCGGTTGATGAGCCTACACTTGCACCGTCATAAGCAATGTTGAAAAATGGGATGCCTGAGATTGATGATGAATCCCCTTCGGGGTCAATCAAGATTAAAGTGGCGTTATTATTCCGATTCAGTGTCAGAAGAGTATTCGCACCAGGCGGGAACGCCACGCCGTCAAGATTCTGGATACTGTTACCAATGTCTATTACATCATCGGTATCAATACGCTGTACTTCTACGATCACTCTTTGACCACGGGGTGGCTCTTGCGCCCAGCCCGTTAAACTCGAAATCACCAATAAAACCAGCATCAGGGCTGATAAGGAAAACTTATTGACTTTTTGAACGTTCATTTGATCTCTCCATTAGTACTCAGTAAATTCGATTTGTTATCATTTATTTCGAGGACTATCACTGAACAAAAATACCTCTAGTAGAAAATAGATGAAGTAGATGACAGATACTTGACACCCAAGCATTCATCTATCTGTTTTGTTTGACAGTTATTTCATAGATTGAACAGATCAACCACTTTATTAATTACTACAATATTATTTATATACAACCTATATACTAACTAATTTACTTAACCAATATGCATTTGAAAAATAGATTTTTTCTCAAAATGTATGCTCTCAAATGCAGAGATATAGAGTGATCAGTACTTTGAAATCACAATACAGTTTTGGCCAATCAATTCAAACAAGAACTGCCACCATTATAGCATGGCATAAGTATTGCATTAACGTGAATATTCACGCACTTTTTGTGTAAAATTCACTTTACATGAAGATATAAATACTTTACAGTTTGAGGTTTTTTTGGATTGAAATTGCTGGAATACCCTGAACAGGATACCTATTTATGTCACAATTTATTACAGTATTTTTGGAATCGTATATAATGCAATAATAACCTATCATAATATTACCACTTGAGTAACTTAGATTACCCACTCACATTCAAGAGCAAAGCGACAACTATCCTAGGAGGCTGTCGAAATAAGCACTTTTTTCTGGAAATTATTTTCTCGGTTAATGGATTTATATTCAGAAACTGGACGTCGTATCATTGAAGAATTTCGACAGGTTTGGTTTAATATCCTTTGTTAGTTAAATCCAAAACCCATGATAGGATGTGGTGGGCACGAGCCGCATCAATCCAGGAGGTTGTGCTGCGTTGAACGCTTGCCGAAAACACTGTGAGATGTCGCGTTTTTGACCAAAGCTAATGTTAAAACCAAACGCTTCTATTGATGCGGTTCGTGCCTCACCACATCCTACCAGTGAAGCAGGCACAAATGATGCGCCACTAAATCCATCGCAACCAGAAGGCATTGAAACCCTTTTCCTTATAGTCTGCGTAAGAAACGTGAAATAAAAAGCCAAAAAAAGGGAAAAATTAAACCAGGATCAAGGCGTTAGGTGGTTTGACGGAATAAAGTGACCAAGATTGCGCAGGATTTTTGTTTCTGACCAACGCAATCTCAAGAGGCGCATAGTCATTCTACGTAACGATTGAGATTGCGTTGGTCAGGAGCAAAAAGACCAGCAAGGTTGGTCACTTTGTTTCGTCAAACCACGTATACAATTAATTTAAGAGCGATGGGACAGTAAGCACTTACACATCACTTCTAATATCAGATATACTTGCTGACTATGTTCTCAATAATTTACAAATTAAACACAGTGAAGATGAACTGGTCATGGCGGCTGCTATGTCTGTTCCGTCAGTCTGTGTGTTTGAGATTCTAGAAAACATCAATACATCGACTGCGGATTCTCACCGTGGTCGATGCTTCAGAAAACTTCCACGTTTTATTTTCCGCAGTCATTTTTACTTGTTAATGAGAGTAATGTTATGGCTGATCATCGTGTTTCCGGTTTTATTTATGCTTTGTGTGGGGCAACCCTATTTTCCTTAAAGCCAGTTTTAATCAAACTCGCGTATGCACATGGTATTGATACAGTCACACTACTGACGCTACGCATGATGATTGCGTTACCGTTTTATGTTGCGGTCGGATTATGGATGTTCTTGCGTCGACAATACAGTACGATTAGTTTTAAAAAAAACCTGGTACCGACTGCGTTGATTGGTGTGCTTGGTTATTACCTGGCCAGTTATCTTGATATGCTTGGGCTAACACTGATAACAGCGCAATTAGAGCGTTTGATTTTGTTTACTTATCCGACAATGGTCGTCGTGTTGGGTGCGGTATTTTTTCATCAACCAGTATCACATAAAATATGGATTGCTTTGTTGTTAACCTATGCAGGTGTAGCCAGTATAGTCGCGCATGACATGTCTGGTTTGGAAAGCAAAGTGATCGCTGGCTCAGCTTTGGTCTTGGTGAGTGCGCTTTGTTTTGCCTTGTTTATGTTGTTGAGCAAATCTCAAATTAAGCAGATTGGTAGTCGCCTGTTTACATCAATTGCCATGAGTGCTGCCAGTATTGCGATTATCAGTCACTTTAGTTTGACACAGTCGTTTGAACAATTGGCGGTTTCTACCGATGTCTTATTGATTGTAATTGGAATTGCTGTAATCAGTACCGTCGTTCCTTCATTCCTGATTAGTGCCGCAATTAATACTATTGGACCTGGACAAACCAGTCTGATCGGTTCAGTAGGGCCAATGATTACTGCGATGCTTGCAGTGAGCGTTTTGGGTGAGGCATTTACACTTTATCATGCGATTGGAATGGTGCTGGTTATTACCGGGGTAGCTCAATTGCGAACCAAACGAGGGCAGTTGAAAGAGCAAAAGCTCAGAGCCTAGCCCGTATTTCTCACCAGATGGTGAGATGATCGCGTCGCTATTTGGATTCACAAGGAATTTTATGAAGGAGTTGCTGCGGTAAGGAATCATCACCATTACCTGTTTTTATCCAAAGGACTCAGTTTGATAACGTAAAATGTTAATTTGATCTGACCAATTGTTTTTCGATAGCCCAGCTTTCAGTTTTAAATGATCCAAAAAGTCTCTGGGATCAGGTAGTGATTCCCATACAGCGGGTAAAAAAGTACCTCTGTGACTACCTTTAACCAGAATTAAACCATCAATGTTAGGCCGTATCTTCTCTAGTAAATCCTGCTCTGATGTAAATTCTATCGGTTGTGGAGTTGTTAGTATCGATAAGTGAATGCTCAGATCATCCATCTCATCTACAGTAACAGGATCAAAGCGCGAATCTCTAAATGCAGCTGAAAATGCATTTTCAGTAACACACACAACAACCGGGCGAACAGCTTCCAGCGTACCGATGCAACCTCTAAGCTGTGCATTTTTTTTCAAGGTTACGAAACTGGCTCGTTTCTCTGATAATTGATCAGAAAAATCTGTTGCCTTGACTGGGAGAGAACGACCTGTACTCAGGCCATGTAAAATAGATTGCCTGGCAATTTCCAACAAAGTTTGCTGATCTTGTCGAGAGATTTGTTTAGTGGAATTCATAAGCGCCATAACCTACCACCTTGTCTTTGGAACCAGCAGTGTCTCCAGAATTTCGCAAGTCCAGAATATGTGCGCTAAGCCCAAACTTTCGTGCAACGGTTAACAAGCCATTCACTGGAATCCTGCCGCAAGCTGATTCATATTCAATCAATTCAGGTTTTAATTGCTCAATTGCCTTCGATGTTTCATAATCGATTTGTACCGCTGTAGTATAGTCATGATAATGACTCAGGTCGGAGCTAATGACAATCAGGGTTTCAGGGCCACCCCACAATCGCTCCAGAACCATCGCAATTTCCTTAGCCGATGCATTACCTGCAACGATAGGAACCAGGGAGAAATCATTTAGCAATTCTTGCAAAAAAGGCACTTGCACTTCCAGACTATGTTCCTGCAAATGAGCATCGTCTCTGACCTGGACAAATGGTAAATCACCGATGTCGGCAATTTTGCTCTTATCAATCAATACATCACCCAGGGGCGTTGCAAAATAATCCACGCCTGGAACGGCGACACCTCTAAAACCAACATGATGAGAAGGACCAATCAGTATTACAGTATGAATCTTGTCGCCAACCGGTTTCAACAGATGATAAGCATTGGCTGCAATTTCTCCTGAGTAACGGTAGCCAGCATGCGGCACAATCAGCGCTTTTGGCGCATGACCATCAGTTCTAGCAAGATTCAAATAATGATGGATGGACTGCTGTAATTGCTGGGGATCATCAGGATAGAATAAACCAGCGACAGCAGGTTCACGAATTAAGGACATGGGCACCTCCAAATCATCGTCATTCAAACTGCTGAGCAGTGACCGAGAATTGCTGAACAGAAATAGTGGAATTCCGCAACCACTTACGGAATCAGGAATATAGTAACTCGATAAACTTAACATGGGTTAGGATTTAGTTGTTTCAAGGCATTGATATTATCCTGGTAACACCACATAAAAAGTATATAGTCCGCATTAGCGGTGGAGAATAGAATGCACAAACGACTTGCTGACGACATTGCAACAACGCAATACTGGACAAAGCTGGATGATGGTCGCGTTGAGTGTCAACAATGCCCGCGTCTTTGTAAACTGCATGAGGGACAACGTGGATTGTGTTTTGTGCGGGCAAATCAGAATAGCCAAATTGTAATGACCAGTTATGGCCGCTCCAGTGGTTTCGCAATCGATCCAATTGAAAAGAAACCACTCAATCATTTTTTACCGGGTACACCAGTACTTTCATTTGGTACGGCGGGCTGCAATCTGGCATGCAAGTTTTGTCAAAACTGGGATATCAGTAAATCCAGAGAAATGGATCGACTGATGGACAGAGCAGATCCAGAAGTCATTGCCAGAACAGCAGCAGATATGGAATGTGCCAGTGTTGCGTATACCTATAATGATCCGGTTATTTTTCATGAATACGCGATTGATACGGCGATTGCCTGTCGACAACATGGTATCAAATCAGTTGCGGTGACTGCTGGCTATATATGCCCTGAACCCAGAATAGAGTTTTTTCAACACATGGATGCAGCCAATGTTGATTTAAAAGCATTTACTGATCGTTTTTACCACAAAATAACTGGAAGCCATCTACAACCAGTACTTGAAACGCTGGAATATATTAAACATGAAACACAGGTGTGGCTAGAGACAACTACATTGTTGATTCCAGGAGAAAACGATTCAAAACAAGAGCTGAACAAAATGACACAATGGGTGGTTGAGCATCTGGGGACGGATGTTCCCATGCATTTTACAGCGTTCCATCCTGACTGGAAAATGCGCGATAAACATTCAACACCAAAAGAAACACTGATTCGGGCAAGACAAATTGCAATTAACAACGGCGTGCGATATGCGTATGTCGGCAATGTTCACGATAAAATTCACGAGAGTACATATTGTCATCACTGTGGACAATTGCTGATTGGTCGAGACTGGTATGTGTTATCTAACTGGAATCTGACTGAAAATGGTCATTGTACTGAATGTGGAACTCGATGTGTTGGTGAATTTCAATCTCAACCCGGTCATTGGGGCGCCAAGAGAATGCCAGTAGATATAACAGCTTATCATTGATGAATCCATGAATCCTACAAAGTGACAGACAATCAATCATTACGCTGAATTCCAAGTTTATTGATTCTGGAACGCAAGGTGCTGGCATTCAATCCCAATAATTCAGCTGCGCCGTTGTTGCCGCTGATACGCCAGTTTGTCTTGTCTAATATGTTTTTGATGTGGTGATATTCGACTTCTTCCATAGTTTTTAATAACGCTTTGTCTGGGTTTGCAGTTGCAGGTTGAAACCAGTCCCCAAATACAAGGTTTTTTCCGGTGCTCAGTATTACCGCTCGTTCTATCAAGTGTTGTAATTCCCGGACATTGCCTGGCCAATGATAGCTGTGCAACTCGGCCATCGCTGTGGTGGGAATGATATTGACAGGCTTGTTGAATTTTTTTGCATAGCTTTTTAAAAAGTGCTGTGCCAATAGCTCAATATCCTGTTTTCGCTCGCGTAGCGGGGGCACTGTAATCGGGAAAACATTGAGCCGATAGAATAAATCTTCCCGGAATGTCTCCGCTTTAACGCATTGCACCAGATCTCGATGAGTTGCGGCAATCATGCGTACATCGACTTTAATGGTCTCCGTGCCCCCGACTCGCTCGAATTCACCTTCTTGTAAAATGCGTAATAATTTGGTTTGCAGATTAAGTTCCATTTCACCAATTTCATCCAGGAATAAAGTACCACCGTTGGCCAGTTCGAAACGTCCGATTTTACGAGACAGTGCACCGGTAAACGCGCCTTTTTCATGGCCAAATAATTCACTCTCGATCAGGTTTTCAGGGATGGCGGCACAGTTTAATGTGATCAATGCTTTGTCTTTACGTTGACTCAGTTGATGAATCGCCTGCACCACCACTTCTTTTCCGGTGCCAGTTTCTCCTGTAACCAGTACCGTCGCGTCAGTGTTTGCGACTTGTTGAACTGCAGACATCACTTCGCGCAAGCCTTGAGATGCACCAACAAGTCCCTTGATATCGGGGATTGATTGAGCTTGTTGTTGTAAATATCGATTGATATCTTTTAATTCTTTAGCCTGTAGCTCCATCTTTTGACGCGCTTCAATGTCACGTAAAATAAACGTATACAATACTTTTCCAGCTGCAAACGAACACGACAGCGTTGCTTCAACAGGAAATGCCTGACCATTGTTACGCAGAGCAAGATGACCTTCTGGAATCCAGATGGCTATTCCAGATTGAGGGTCTTGTTGCCTATAATTTTCCAATACTGCATTCAACGATTCTGACAATAGCAAGTTGACAGGCTTCCCCAGGATAGCGTTAGATGCATATTGAAATGCTTGCTCTGCGGCATGATTAAACACCAGAATATTGCCATCCGCTGACACTGCAATAATGGCATCCATTGCTCCTTCGATGGTTTGTGATAATTGTTGTTGACTGTCCTGCAGTTCGTTTTTGAGGCGTTGTAACTTCAGGTGATTCTCTACCCGTACCAACACCTCTTCGATCTGAAACGGCTTGGTGATGTAATCAACTGCACCCAACCGAAAACCATTGACCTTTTTTTCGGTGTCTGACAATGCCGTCATGAAGATGATTGGGATGTCGCTGGTTTCTGTCTGTTGTTTGAATTGCTGGCAGGTCGCAAACCCATCCATGCCTGGCATTAGAATATCAAGCAAAATCAGGTCTGGTGGCATTTTTAGTGCTTGTTTTAGCGCGCTTTCTCCGTCTTCTGCAATGAGAACCTTATAGCCTTCCTCTACCAACAAACTGAACAACATGCTTATATTTGCCGGGGTATCATCAACGATTAATATATTCCCCAGTTGATCCTGGTTTGTAGTACTCATCTGTTTTCGTTTTGTTGGGTAATAGCCAGTTTTAACAGTTGGCAGATTTTATTGATTTGAAAGTGACTTGTATGATCACTTAACTGTTCTAAAAAGGTCAGATAACCGTTATCCAATTGCTTAACCTCATCAAGTTGTTCACGAATAGCCTGAATATCGCCTTGTTCAGCAGAGACCAGTAAATTTTCAAGATATTTTCTTGGTGGGAAGTGTTCCTGGTTATCGTATTTCTCTGCTGTTGTTAATAATTCAGTTTTGCTGGTTTCATACACAGGTTCTAGACCGGTATACTGGGCAACCATTCGCAGCAACTGTTCCAATTGTAATGGCTTGACAAGAAAATCGTTCGCCCCTGCGTCGAGGCATTGTTGACGATGATATTGATACGCGTCGGCTGAAACAGCGATAATGCTGATATGTTTGATATCACTGGTGTTACGAATTCGTTCGCTTGCCTGCAGACCGTCCATTGTCGGCATTTTAGAATCCATTAGAATCAGGTCAGGCTTTAACAACCGTGATTGCTCAATACAGTCCAGACCATTACTTGCTTCATGCAGTTCAAAACCAAAAGGAGTCAGCATATTGATGAGTAAATGTCGATTATTAGCGTCATCGTCGGTAATCAGGATTTTTCGATGACCACCTTTCATTGCAATGATCACTCGACCGTCTGGCAAAGTCGATTCAGTCTGTAGTGTTTGATCAGCGGTTGCTAATTTCAGATCAAACCAGAAACGACTACCCACGCCAAGTTGACTGTTAACCTGTAATTGACCACCCATTAAACGGACTAATTGTTCACTGATAGCAAGCCCTAATCCTGTTCCTTCAATATAACCTTGTGCTTGATGATCGAGTTGATGAAATGAGGTGAAAATATCATCAAGATCCTCCCTGGCAATACCAATGCCTGTGTCTTCTACTGAAAAACGATACTGTCCTGCAATGATTTTCACTTCGAATAAAACCTTACCTGATTCTGTGTACTTGATGGCGTTATCGAGCAGGTTGATTAATATCTGTCGCAATCTTTTTTCATCGGCAATCAACCATTGTCTGGTTGCTAGAGAAAAATCACACTGAAGCACCAATTGCTTGGTTTGGGCGCGTGAATACATAGTGTCTGCCACAGTTTCCAGCATTAACTGCAAATCAAATGATGAGGATTGCAACCCTAGCTGACCTGCTTCAATTTTGCTCAAATCGAGAATTTCATTGATTAGCCCCAACAAATGTTGGCCAGACTGTTCAATGGTATCCAGAGCTTTTGTTTGCTTATCTGGTGACAAGCGATTTTTTTTCAGTAATTGAGCATATCCCAGAATGCTGTTTAGTGGAGTGCGCAATTCGTGACTCATATTGGCTAAAAATTCACTTTTCGCTAAGCTGGCGCTTTCAGCAGATTCTTTCGCTTGGCGTAACGCCTCTTGTTGGCCTTTTCGAATCGCCATTTCATTAAATGCCAGTCCCAGCTCGCCGAGCTCATCTGTACTATTCACCGAGATACGATAATCATATTGGCCTTTCGCAATTTGCCGGACACCTGAAACCAGTTTCTTGACAGGCCTACTCACGGAACGTGCAACCATCAGGCTACCAATCAGTGCCAGCGCTAAACTGGTCAGAGCAATGGCAAATAATAGCCACTCCAGGCGATTGAAAGGAACCAATTCCTTATCCAGCGATTTTTGCAGTACGGCTATAATCGAAACTTGATCATTCGAGGCTAACTTTGTAATAGAGCTAATGTAATTGGTTTGATCAAGATGCACTGAGACAACATTCGAATTTCGCCAATTCGTCATTGGTAATCTGGTCAATAATGCCTGACTGGTGGAATCTGCTAATGAAGAGGTGAGCAATGACATTTGATCAGGATGCCAAACCTGTAAGAGTGAAATATGGGTTTGAGTGAGGTGTTGTAATTCATCAACTAATAGATGACTGATTTTGAAGTTAACACATAGCCAGCCAATAAGATCAGGAGCCATGATCGGGACAACCACCATTTGGTAAGGATTGCCATCGATCAACACAATCGAATTGGATTGACCTGTCAGCTGTGCCTGTTTAACCACTTCAGCTGCAAAAAAAATACCGCTTTTGTTTGGGTGTGCGGTATCTGCACGTAGCTGTAACTCCAGAGAAACCAACATCACTGCATCAGCATTGATCCTATGTTGTAGATTATCCAAGACTGAAAGAATTGTTTTTTTATCTTGAGTGGCAATGACTTGCTTGAAGCTGAAATCACTTGCTAAAATAAATGCACTTTCAGATAATCGCTGTGCTTCCGCTTCGATAAGGCGATTAAAAACGCGTTTAGCAACATTCAAACCGGTTTCAATTTGCTGATGTGCGTTCTGTTGATATGCCATGTTGACAATAATGAACGAGCTAATCAGAATCGCACTGAGTAACCCCAATGAAAAAAACAGGATCCGGCTTTGAAATTTACGGAACCGAAATGGCAGAAAAGTCGCCTTCAGCGGTATCGTCCTCGATTAAAGATTGAAGCGGGTAAACGCCTTGAAAAACCGGTTGGTTTAAAACTAAAATCAACCGACAAACTCGCTGTCTCTGATGAATGGATGGTGATTGATTGTTTGCTGTTTTTGGTTTTCTCATCAGCATCCCGATGCCAAAAACGTAATTCATAATCACCAACAGGAACTGGTAATGAAGCGCGGCCTTGTTGATCTGTTGTTGCAAAATAAGGGCTGTCGATGACGATGATATACGCTGACATCCAGTCATGAATATTACAACCTAATGTAACAATTCCCTCTTGTTTAAAAATAATTGGCTTGGTAGGAATTCCTTTATAGAGTGGAATTTCAAAAATTTTCGCCGATGAAAATGAATAGACGTGATGACGAATCTGGTCATGGTTGGGAAAGCTGATCGCCGCACCCATTTGAATTGGTGTGACATGACTAACAAATTTTTTATCGACTTGATCGATAATAATCGTTGTTTCAGACGCAACTGATGTCTGACTAACTACGTTTTTGGAATAAGCGCTCACCACTGCATTATTAACCGGATTGCCTGACGAATCTGTAATGGTTACATTTAAAATCTCTGCATACGCTATTGCATTAATACAGAACAGGCTGGCACCTACTATTGAAACTATGATCACTTCCAATAAACGATTCATGCGCAGTTCACCTCAAAAATAAACACTAAGATTAATGCGAAACACGTTGTTGCGGTACGTAAATGATTTGGCATGCGCTGCAATATGTTGATAATTCAGGTTAATGAGTGCTTGTCCTTGCAGAAAGGCATAACTGGCATTCGCTGAATAAGCATTAGAAATGCCATCGGCACGATAAGCCCATCCGGGGAAAGCATCATCAGTTGTAATCGCGTCAGCTACGCGTTCAAGCCTGGATGCACGTGAAGTGCTGTTGGTTGAAACGATGTCACCACTGCGAAACCTATAGCCAAGATTTAGCAACAATTGTTCAGTGATCGCAACATTGAATTGGAGTTTAGCTGAGTGACCTGTTAAATCATAGACAGAACTGGAAATCTCTGGATTCAAACCAGCTTCCAATAATCTCTGACTGGAGATGGTACTGCTATCCCGGCTTGTACGATAATCAAAGCCATAACTCAGCTCAATATCAATACGCTCACTCAGCGGCTTACCCAAGCGAAGACCAGCATGGGTTAGAAAGCCCTGTCTAATCTTGCTGCGTGAGAAAATATGCCCTGAAGAGAGATAGGCTTTTATCCAGGGTTGATAGGGGCCAAGCCCTAGTTTATGTCGAACGCCTAATTTTAAACCAGGAGTGATCTGATTTAATCCAGAGTAATTGTGGTGAACTCTGCCATCGAACTGAGCGCTGATATCCATCCGGGTAAACCCGGAAAAATGGTAGAGCCGTCCCAAAGAAACCAATCCATCCCAATATTGATCGCTTTTCTCATCTTGAGAAAAAATGGCCTGATTAATATTATCTTCTGCTGCAAATGAAATGTCAGCATCCGCCAGCCATTCGTCCCATTCAGCACGAACAGGTATTGATGTGCATAAACCGAGCACCAGGCTTGATAGAAGCACAAACGATAGTTTGTTAATATTAAAATATTGACCCATATCAAATCTCAAAATAGTCAGTCCAACCTATTAAGTACCTGAGTATACTTAAACGTGCATGAAATAACTTGAACATTTTGGCTGGTCTTTTTGCTCCTGACGAAACCATCTCAATCGTTGCGTAGAACAACGATGCGCCTCTTGAGATGGTTTCGTCAGAAACAAAAATCCTGCGCTATCATTGTTCAAGTTATTCCATGCACGTTCCTTAATTTAACATTTTACTGGTGTTTTTACTCCCATTTCAGTGACAGTTTTGGAAGTAATATATTTACAGGCCCTTGGTTTTCCAATCGCTTATAGGCAATGAAAAGCCGATACTTCCCTGTATCGGCTCAGTTTTCACGTGTAAGAGTGAACTTTAATTAAAGAGGATCTCGAAAATCATCTCCCTCGGATCTAAATCCGTCGGTTCTCGCATCAATGGAATTCAAGAATTCCAGCAGATTTCCACGCTCTGTAGCACTGATCTGGGATTCAATGGTTCCATCATTTAATGCATGCAAAGTGAATACATCTTCCAGTGTCTGTGCCGCACCGTTGTGAAAATAAGGCGCGTGATAACCGACGCCCAATAGAGAAGGGACATTAAAACCAAGCGCACCTAACGCAGTTTTACCGATCGCACCCCCGATTCCCCTGATTTCAATCGGATTGTTAATATCGAAAGTTCCGACATCCTCGAGAAATTTGAGGTTCTTGCCCAGTTTTGTGTACGAAATGATCTGAGGTCCAGCAAAGTCAACACCTGGATCGATAAAAATCCCGCCATTGCTATCGATGGCTGGATTATCGATATGAAACACTTGGCTCTTGGTCCATTTGGCACCACCATGACAGGATGCGCAATTACCATCGAATGTTACGCGACCAGAGGCAACTCTACCAGCATTCCCTGCTGGCATATTAAGTGCTCGTATGGTTTCTACCCAAACTGTTTCAAAGTCCAGCGCATCACTTCCACCCTGAGTAATCCCGTGATTTCCAAAAATATTTGGATTCGGCGGATCTCCGGCAAAACCTGTACCTCCTTGAATGTTTCTGGAATTGAATGTGAACTCATGGGTTGGACTGCCTCTCAGCGCATTCCAGTTGCTGATGCGTTGATCACTGGCACTGTTTGGACCATAGAAAGCGTCAAGTGGGATCGCCTGTCGCGGTCCGGTTGGAAAAAACCAGGTGACGCCGTCCGCTAGTCCTTCGTCGTGACATGAGCCACAACCACTCCAGGCATCAAGTGACGCCTTACCACGAAATTGTACAGGATCGATATCGCGGATGGCCATTTTGGCAAGTCCATTGTCCGGTGTTCCGAGCGCTGTAAAAAACACCAGTTTGCCCATTAATGAACGGTGTGCGAAACTTCCAGGCTCGGGTGGTGTACCAGAAGGAATATCCTGAGCTAATACAGTGTTACTAGTCAGGTCAAGCACTGACACTGACACGTTAATCTGATTATTGACGTAAGCTCGCCGAGCTTTTCTATCAATCACTACACCAGTGGGAATATTCCCGGTCTGGAATCGAATAACATTATTCGGTGCACCGATATCTAAAGAACCATCAGCAGCAACTTTAACCCGCATGGCATAATTACCACCGCGGCTAATCACCAGACAATCTGTCCCTGCTAAATTACAGTCGATTGCTACAAGGTCGTTACCAAAGGCACGTTGCAGGCTACCTATGGGATCTGTTGGTGCAGCTTCAGTTTTAATTTGAGCGTTTAGATTGACATGCAGATTGTTTTGTTCGGTTAATGATCCAGTGTCAACAACATGAACCAAAGCCTGAACATTGACATTGAATTTAACCGGTGGTTCAGGTCCTGCACCAACATTTGGCAAATATAGTTTTCCGCGGCGGATCATTGCCGATTTGAACTGGTTGGGATACGCACCCTGGGGATCTTTGACGATTACATCATCTCCCGGAGCTGCCTCAGGGTCAGGACAAAAGATTTCATTATGTACATCCGGATTGCTGCTTGCACAGAATTGACTACGGTCCGCTGTGAACCCAACTTCTTCAAGAGGAGACAATGCGATTCGCGAAATTGTAGTCGGATCGTTTACTGGGAAAGTAAAGACCACTCCTTGCTTACCGTTATCAAAACCTTCTCCGGGACCATTCGGTATCAGCTGAGCAAAGAATTGTGTAACAAAAACTCTCTCATCCTGATCGCGTCGCGCTTCACTGGAAATTGCGATCGCTGTCGGATTGCCAGCGAGTCGTACTGTATCGACAACAGATTTTGAGTTCGTATCGATAACGGACACTGTACTGTCAGTATGGTTGGCAACATAAAGCAAACTTCCTTTTGGTGTCAGCGCACAACCTCGTGGTTCATTTCCAACCTGAATTGTTTTGATGACTGTATTCGCTTTTGCCCCAAACAGTGATATCACTGATACAGTGCCACTTGCCGAGTTAGTGACATAAGCTTCTCTTGTATCAATTGCTACACAAATTGGTTCTATTCCTACTGGTATCTCTGCGACCTTTTGCAGCGGTTGTTCATTACTGTTGGATACCGAGAAGACTGATACACTATTTGTTTCGTGGTTAACGTTGATTAACGTGCGGCCCCTTCGATCAAGATCAATATTGGTTGATCGAGTGGGTGTGTTGTCAAAAGTGGCCCAAGCCGGACTGGCTAGCCAGCAAATTGACAGGATAAAGAAATTTTTTATAATCACCTGAAAAAAGTGACCTTTCTCCCTATTTTTTTTACATCGTAGAATAAACATATTGAACCTCCTCCGTTCTGGGTTTGTTTAAGCACGACGATAGACTAACTGGCTTGGGTGTTCAGAATCGATATCAAAAAGTGTTCAATTTTGTTCAGGAGCGATAAGATATCATGCAGCTATTGTGCGAATGAGACGAAGTAGAATTCATAATTTGTAGCGGTGCTGAGTATAATTACTTCCGAAAGTGATTAAATCCTCGCTTCTCAGCATAGAAACCCCGGATTTTTTCGAATTCAACCGCTATCTATTGAATCAAGACTTTTGTAGTGTTGTTCCAACTGCCACAATTCGGCAGTCAACCACGAGCGTGCCTTAACAAGATGGCGCCGGAAGGTGCTATAACTAACGCCCAATGCGTCAGCAGCCAGTTCCTGAGAGCGTGCAGGTTGATAGTAAGTACGGTGAAGAATACGTGCATAAATTTCAGATTTGGGATGTTTGGTAAACGATGTTGTGGCTTCCATAATCAGTGCGCGTAAGCATTCGATACGTTCGCAACTATTGGCTTCTGTTTTGACCTTGGCATTCACTGAGTTACAGAATAATAGTGGGCTCTGTTGTAAACTGTCAGTTTCAACAAAATGTTGTAGTGCAGATTTAACGGCCAGATCAAAATCATCCTGACTTAGATTACAATGGCTGTCGCTTTTTTTAATGGCTGTAGACGGGTTGGTGGTGGTTTCTACTTCAGTGAGCTGTGCTTTTACGGATGATATTTTATTCGCATCAATAGATTCTGATCGGTTTTGGGAATAGAAACCTGAGAGGCTATCCTTACCAATATCCAACTGCTCTGTCTGTTTCACTGGTTCGTAATGGAAGCTATTCTCATCAATTTCCAGCACTTGGCCTTCTGATAAAATCAGTGCTCTTTCAATCACATTTTCAAGTTCACGCACGTTGCCAGGCCAGTGATAGGCAATTAGCTTTGGCAAGGTATTATCATGGATCTCGGTCACCTGACTACCCAATTTTATTTTATGTTTATCAAAGAAATAATTTAGTAATAGAGGAATATCAGCTTTTCGTTCTCGTAGCGGCGGTACGCGCAGTGGAATCACATTTAACCAGTAGAATAGATCTTCTCTGAATGAACCTTCCTCAATAGCTTTTAAGAGATTCCGGCTGGTTGAGGCAATAATACGAATACCGTGGTTATCTGTGTCCATCTCATTGATTTGCCGGTTTTCCTGATCATGAATAGTGCGTAGTAATGTTGCTTGAAAAGCGAGCGGCAATTCAGAAATCTCATCTAAAAACAAGGTTCCACCTTTGGCCAGCTCGAAATAACCGATGGTCTTTATTCCACTGCTATCAAAAGACACCGATTCAACACCAAAGAATTCATTTTCAGTTAAATCGTCGCGGAGACTCGCGCAATCCACTTTGACCATTGATTTGCCGTTGCGCTTGCTGCGATTATGGATGGCATGGGCAAATAATTGTTTTCCACTGCCAATTTCACCTTCTATCAGGACAGTACTATCGGTTGTGGAAACATGTTCAACAATTTTCATTGCGCTTTGTATTGCTTCGCTGTTTGCGAAAATTTGCCCAATGGGTTGCTGAGTCTTCAGTTGATTATTTAGATAACTGACCGTAGCCTGCGCTCTTCGATGTGCTTCAATTTCTTCGCGCAAAATACGATTCTGATTTTCTAAGGACCGTTGCAAATGCTGGATGCGCAAATGAGTATTGACTCTTGCAAGTACTTCTTCATGTTGCAAGGGCTTGGTGATATAGTCCACGCCTCCAGCCTCGAAGCCTGCAATCTTGCTTTGGGTATCAATGCGTGCGGTGAGAAAAATCACTGGAATATGTCGCGTGTTTTGGATGTTTTTCAATTGCCGACAGGTTTCAAACCCATCAATGCCTGGCATCATAATGTCAAGCAGGATCAGATCCGGATGGATTTGCTGTATCTGCTCGAGTGCTGTTTCGCCATTTTCTGCCACCAGCACCTTATAACCAGCGTGATTGAGGAAATCAAATAATACCTTAAGGTTGCTGGGTGTGTCATCGACGACAAGGATGGTGCTACCGACCGGTAAGTGTGGATTCATTAGCGATCTCCGTTCGATGACAAACTATTCAGAAATGTTCGAATTATGCGTAAATTGAAGTTTTCGGTAAAAATTTGCAGTTGAGTGGCGAAGGGTTCAAGTAAGGCGTCAAGTTTCATCAGAGCGGAAGTCTTGTCCATCAGCTCTTGAATATCGCCCCTGATTGCAAATTCCAGTAGCTCGTCAAGATCTACTGACGCAGGCATGACAAGTGATTGATCTGACTCAATAGACGAGGGTTCATCATTTTTTGATAACGCCATTGTGGACTTCGCAATGTGTCAGGTCTTGAATCTTGAATCCTTTAGTATTCGACTCACCATTGAGTAAGATAATCCGAAATATTCACCAATTTCTTTCATTGAATAACCACCACTTTTGTAGGCACTAATAATGGCTGTATTACGACCAGGAATGTTATCAGCATAATATTGCAGAGACCTCGGAATGCTCCGTCGCTGAGATGCAGGTATGTCGCTAAGATCTTTGTCATTATCAATCATTCGACTAGTTCGTTCAACAAATGCATCACCACCTAAAAATATTTGATTTTTTAAGTTTAACCACGGTGATGACTGCTCCATTCCCTCGGATACAAATCGCGTATAGGCATTGATTGCGGCTGCTTTAGTTTTTCCAAACCCAGCCAAAACCCAGTCGATGTGCAACCAAGGAGGCAAAGGTGACTGATTAATCGTCGCTTGATAACTGCTCCACTTCCACTCTTTAGTAAAATTGACCATCTTGGCTCTAACCGGATTCAGCACTATATAACGTGTCAATTCTAACAAATAGCTTTCCTTCTCAACCAGAATTGCTTTGTAACGGCCTTGAAAGACGTGACCAACGCGCTCGTGAACACGATTGAATTTTTGGCTATAGACGCCATTTAGCTGACGCATGCCTTGCGATAGATTCGCTTCTGGGGTCTCTATTAAAAGATGATAATGATTTGTCATCAAACAATAGCCATGACATACCCAATTGTAAGATTTGCACACCTCTCCAAAAATATCTAAAAACATGACTCGATCGTCATCTGATTCATAAATATCTTCTTGCCGATCACCTCTTGAAGTTATGTGATACAGTGCACCAGAAAATTCCAGTCTTAATGGTCTTCCCACATTGACCACTCCTTGTTTCAAAAAATCTATAATACGCTTCCAGAATTCAAGATTCAAGACCTGACACGCATCACATTGTGACACGCATCACATTGCAAGAACTGACAATGCTGAAAAATCAAAGTCATGCAAATCGTCATGATCATAATGGCTAAAACCAGTAATCGCAGTCAACGCGTATCCAGCGATATCATAATTAACTGTTAGCGCTGAGTTATG
>JAZGEP010000099.1:0-19514 GCA_036478815.1 Methylococcales bacterium | reverse complement strand
GCAGGATTTTTGTTTCTGACCGAACTCTCTCAAGAGGCGCATAGTCATTCTACGTAACGATTGAGATTGCGTTGGTCAGGAGCAAAAAGACCAGCAAGGTTGGTCACTTTGTTTCGTCAAACCACCTCATTTCGACAGCCTACAACTATCCTTAAATCTATCATTAGCGAGGGCTCATCAGACTGGTGAGAAATGCGGGCTAGCGCTGTTATTGATACACAACACGCAACAAAGGTGCAGCTGATGGATTAGCATCAAACGAAATGGCTTCGCGCTTGCCGCTACCGGTGATAATAATCGCCAGCGAATTACTACTAGCCCAACTGGGGCGATTTACAATTTCTTGAACAATGGGCGCCAGATTTGGTGTGCGTTGACCAACACCTGTCTCACCAATTACAGTCCATGGAGCTGGAGACCATGAAACACTCGATAATAACGAAGTTCTTGGCCTGGTCGAGATATGTCCATTGACGTTATTAACAAAGGTCGCAGCGTTATCCACGGCCTCTCCTTCCAACGTCAAAGAGGTGGTAGTTGACCGCACTTGTGCTGCAGTAAACTGAATAGAAGCGTCAACAATTGTACTTCCTTGCGGAATCGTAACATTATTAAAGCGCATGCCAACTGTTTGATTGCCCCCAGATGCCACCAAATCAAGGTCTAGACTCCCAATAATAACGCTACCTGCGGGTTTTTCTTCAGCATCATCACTTTTTGAACTAATCGGAATCAAGATTGTTGTTGTACCTCCTGGAGGCTGCACGTCTATAAACTCCACATGGAGTAAAGGTGCAGCGGATGCATTAGCCTCAAACGAAATAGCATCACGCTTACCGCTACCGGTGACAATAATCGCGAGCGAGTTGTTGCTGACCCAATTACTTCGATTCACAATTTCTTGAACAATGGGTGTAAGATCAGGTGTGCGTTGATCAACCCCTGCCTCACCAGATGCCGTCCATGGCACTGGAAACCATGGCACTCTTGCTATGGTTCTTGGTCTGGTCGATAGATGACCATTGATGTTATTAACAAAGGTTGTAGCGCTATCCGCTGCCTCTCCCTCCAAAGTCAAAGAGGTGGCAGTTGACTGGGCTTGTGCTGCAGCAAACTGAATAGAAGCATTAACAATTGTACTTCCTTGCGGAATCGTTACATTGTTAAAGCGCATGCCAACCGTTTGATTGCCTCCTGAAGCCACCAAATCTAGATCTATACTCCCAATAATAACGTTACCATTGGGTTTTTCTTCGGCATCATCACTGCTGGCTGAAACTCTGGCATCCAGCTTAGCAACCCTCAACCCCGGAACAGAGAACTCATAAATCATCCCGTCGTTTTCATTGGGATGGGGATTATTATCCAGTCCTCGAGCAGCAACATAGAGGCGAAATCCTCCTGAAGAAGTCGACGGCGCGACAGCAATGCCAGCTGAGTTTCTAATGTTAGGGTTTGGTGCCGAAATATCGATGGTGCGTACTACGGTTCCAGAGGTGGTGACTTGGGCGACTTGATTATTGTGTTCATTGTTAGGATCACAGACTAGGCCAGGATTGGCAGCACCGATAATGAAAAGATTGCTGGTCTCTACTTGAAAAGTAATGCCTTCGGGGTCTTCGACTCCCAGGCGACAGGTATCAAAACTGGTCACGACATCGTCGCCTGCCGGTGCGATGCCATCAAAGATTCCATTGTTTCCCGGCATGACTTTGTAGATTTCTCTGTTAACACCATCTGCAATATAGAGAGCACCTTCACCTGGGTCAAACGCGATGCCTTCTGGATCATTACTACCAAATACCACGGTGTCAAATTGCCTGATAAGATTGAAGTTCAGATCTGTTTCGAATACTTCATTACGATTGTCATCGGTAATAAACAAGTGTTGATTCAGTGGATTATAGGCAATACCAGTCGGTTCATTAGAGAACCCAGGAAATGTAGTAAACGTATCAATAAGAACACCTGGCACCGGATCTGGGTCTATTTCAAATACGTTAACGCCAGTAAATAGACTTGGTATTTCATTGACCTCGGAGTCAGTCGCTAACAGTGTGCCGCTATCCTGAAGATAAGTGAGGCCGGCCGTATCTGGACTGGGCGGGCTAAATTGCGAAGCATCAATGGTCTGAATCAGGGTGGCAGCAGGTCCTGATGGAACAACAAACTTAGCAACTGCAGGTAAACTGATTGGAAACGCTAATTCAATGACCACATCACTTGTCGCTACAAATAGATCAAAATTGGTCGCTGCATCGGTCTGGTCAAGACTTTTTGCAAACGTCATAAAAGTAATTGGTGATCCCAGTTGCAGTTGCGAAAGGCCATAGCTCTTGACCAGTCTAGCTTCCTCAGCTCTGTCAGGCAGATTAAATTCGTGTAGCGTTTGCCGATCCAAAACATAGACGTGACCATTCTCAGGGTTAAACGCCAGCCCATGAGACTTTCGACTCACACTTGCTGGCAGAGCCACTCTGGTACGCCTGGCCTGCTGGCTACTGCAATCACGTCCAGACATACACTGGATAATAACCAAAGCTGCCTGGCCTTGCATGTTGACTTGCAGTGTAAATAATCGGTCGTTGATTGGATCCAGCGTGACGCCTCGGGCATCAGCCACAGCCGACAATGTCTGACTGCTAAAACTCTGAGCATCTAATCCATCGGATTTGCGTTCTATGCTCAACAACTCGTTGTCGTCAACAATAAAAATACTCTTAATGCCGTTGGTTGGTGAGCCTTCACTTGCGCCGTCATAGGCAATATTGAAAAAAGGAATGTCTGGAATTGATATTGGCTCCCCTTCTGGGTCAACCAAGATTAAAGTGGCGTTATTATTCCGATTCAGTGTCAGTAGAGTATTTGCACCAGGTGGGAACGCCATGCCGTCAAGATTCTGAATACTGTTACCAATGTCTATTACATCATCCGCATCAATACGCTGCACTTCTACAATCACTCTTTGACCACGAGATGGCTCTTGCGCCCAGCCCGTTATACTCGAAATCACCAATAAAACCAGCATCAGGGCTGATAAGGAAAAATTATTCATTTTTTGGACGTTCAATTTGATATCTCCATTAGCATTCTGTCAATTCGATTTTTTATCATTTATTTCGAAGAATTTAACTGAATACACATACTTTTAGTAGAAAACAGATAGAGAAGATGAGATAGACTAACTATCAAAGCATCTAGCCCGCCTTTCTCACCAGTCTGATGAGTCCTCGCTAGCTATTTGAATCCACAAGACATTTTATTCAGTTGGCAATACACACTGTTATCCCACTCCTTCATAAAATTCCTTGTGAATCTATTTAACTACGCGATCATCTCATCATCTGGTAAGAGACGCGGGCTAGTATCTGATTATATTCTTATCACCCAGTACTTATTTAATTGATTTATAAAATTATTTCTTTGCGATAATGCCAGACATTG
Organism: Methylococcales bacterium; assembly: GCA_036478815.1. GTDB lineage: Bacteria > Pseudomonadota > Gammaproteobacteria > Methylococcales > DRLZ01 > DRLZ01. The sequence continues at coordinate 16,070 of JAZGEP010000099.1, read as the reverse complement.
CTTTGATTAATGCGTAATTGAAAAGTCAATTATTCTCTAGAGATTAGGGTTTAAAAATCGAATATATGTAGCAAGTACGGTTTCGAAACCACAATGTAGATTAGGCCAATCAATTCATGCAAATATTGCCGCCATTAAAACACAATTAAGTGTTGTATTAAAGTGAATATTCACGCACTTTTATGTAATATTTCTTTACACAGAAATACAAATACTTTGCTGTTTGAGGACTTTCTGGATCTAAAACGTTGAAATACCCTGAACAGGGCACTTATTTATGTCATAATTTATTACAGTTTATAATAATATGTATATTATAAAACCAACGTAATAATATTACGTTTTTATTATAGACAGGCTTTCCACTTCGTGACTCTGGCGACCTGAGTTGATGATTTTACTAATCAAGAACGCGTATGAAAGAAATTAGGAATCTCAGTAACTCAGCGCAATCGGTAACTGCTCAAATTGCCCTTTATTTTGTTCAAGAGCAAGGCGAAAGCACGGAGTTTATAGGTATCAATGAGCACTTTCCAGACAGTGACTGAGAAAAATAGAGGGTAAGCTGAGTGGTTACGAATTATCACACTCAAATTCATGCGCGCCTAAATCCAATACTGCAAGACCAAACCGATAAATACTGCCAACCCAAGCCAGTTGTTATTCAAAAACGCTTTGATACTATTTGCTGGCTGTCGATGACGAATCAGATATTGTTGATAGATGGATAAACAGGTTGCGACAATGATGCCAATATAATACGGCCATTGAAAACCCTGCATTTCGCCTATGCCATATAAAATCAGCAATACAAACACCTGAAACAAGGCAATGAAGATGCGATCCAGCCCATCAAACAAGATGGCTGTAGATTTGACCCCAATTTTCAAATCATCCTCTCGGTCTGCCAACGCATACATGGTATCGTATGCCAATGCCCAGAACAGGGTTGCCAGATAAAGTAACCAGGCTACCTCAGGGATGTGTTGCGTTTGGGCAGCAAAGCTCATAGGCACCGCCCAGCCGAAGGCAAGTCCCAAATAAGCTTGCGGAAAATAGGTGTAGCGCTTCATAAATGGATAGCTGGCAGCAAGTAACAAACCAATAAATGATAACAAGATGGTCATTCGGTTTAATAGTAATACCAAACCAAAAGCGGTCAGACATAAACCAGCAAACAGGATTAAGGCTTCTTTAGGACTCACCTGTCCAGACGCAATGGGTCTGGATTGTGTGCGTTGCACATGCGGATCAATATCCCGGTCTGCATAATCATTGATCACGCAGCCTGCAGCGCGCATCAATACCACACCCAACACAATAACGATGGTTACTAGCAGACCTGGCCGCCCTTCCCCGGCAATCCATAATGCCCATAATGCTGGCCATAGCAACAGGAAAATACCGATAGGTCTGTCAAAACGCATCAATCGCCAATACAGGTTTAATTTGTTTTCACTCACGATCTAGTACCCTCGTAGCGAAACAATGCTGGTAAGAAAATTTCGGAAATCAGGATTGGCTTGCGGTGAATGATGTAACAAGTGCGTCTGCCCCAGATGGTTGTATTGTTATCGGTTGCTGGAACCAGATCAGGCTGAAAGCTTGCTGATTTCAATGCTGCTATTTCCAGATCACTACGTTTTAGCCTTGGCTCTGAAAAAATCACTTCTCCCAATGGTCTTGTTCCCAGGTTGATTAAGTGTCTTTGCCGCCCCACCAACATGTGACGAGGTATTACTGTTCGCGCGACCACCAAAACATCGTTGCGTCTGCGTAACAATACTTCTCTAATCACCGCAAAGTCACTATCGCGAATATCGAGCATACGCCGTTCATCCAGTGTTGGTCTTGCCCAGCGCTGATATTGTACACTGACATTAAAATCGCCATCGCAAAGCAATTTCAGTCTGCGGGTTAATGAACCCGTTTCTTGCAACCATTCGCGGATGCATGCAGGTGGTTTATCTAACCAGCTTGTTGATACTGGACGCCAATCAGGTTCGTACTTCAATAATTCACTTCGGTATGCCAATCGATTAAACCTCTATTATGGATTCATTTGTTGTTATCCAGCGCTGCCTCAATTCGGACATCATTTGCGGACTTTCATCGACCAGCTGTGTTGCCTGCTCTTGTATTAGCTCTAACAAATCCTGATCGTGAGCCAAATCAGCGACGCGAAAACACACGGCACCACTCTGCCGTAAACCAGTCAATTCACCTGGACCTCTCAATTGAAGATCTTTTTCTGCAATCTCAAAACCATCATTACATTCTCGCAGCAAGCCTAATCGTTGTTTGGCAATATCAGACAATGGTGGCTGATAAAACAATACACAATATCCGTCATGCTCTCCACGACCAACCCGTCCACGCAGTTGGTGCAGTTGCGCTAGCCCCAACATATGGGCATCTTCTATGACCATTAGATTGGCATTGGATATATCAACACCGACCTCGATGACTGTAGTTGCAACCAACACATCAAATTGATGATTGCGAAACTGATTCATGATGGTCTGTTTGTCCTGCGCTGACATTTTGCCATGTAACAAGGCAATGCGCACTTCAGGTAGTTCTGCGCATAATTGGGCATGGATCACTTGCAAAGCTTCACGCGTGGTTTGGTCACTGTCTTCAATGACCGTACACACCCAGTATGCTTGCTTGCCCTGCCCTACCCAGTCATCAATACGTTGAATCACTTGTTGACGGCGCTGTGTTGACATGGCAATCGTGGTCACCGGTTTGCGTCCAACTGGCAACTCTTTTAATTGTGTCACATCAACACCAGCATATTGCAGCAATGCCAGTGTGCGCGGAATCGGTGTGGCCGTCATAATTAACTGATGCGGGTACTTCTGTTCTTTGCTATTGTTGCGCATTAATGAAGCGCGTTGATCGACCCCAAAACGATGTTGCTCATCAATCACTATCAGCCCAAGCTTCTGAAACTGAACGCTTTCCTGGAGAATAGCGTGCGTACCAATAATCATATTGGCTGTTCCAGATTGAATAGTATCGAGTAATTGCTGACGCTCGACATTACTCTGCCCACCTTTGATCAAAACCACTTTGATGGTTGCTTGTAGTAACTCTGCAAACCAGGTTTGAAAAGTGGTGAGGTGTTGTTCCGCGAGCAATTCAGTTGGCGCTAATAGCGCAACTTGTGCTCCGGCTTGTAAAATCGGCAACGCTGCACAGGCTGCAACCAAGGTTTTTCCAGAGCCAACATCACCTTGAATCAACCGACACATCGCGTTAGAACCAGCTAAATCGTCCAGTATTGTATTGCTTGCCTGAACCTGGGCATGAGTGGGCTGAAACGGCAATAACGGTAAAAAACCATCGATAATCAATTGAGCTGCCTGCCGGTCTACGCAACACAGTGAAGAAGACTGTCCAACATCATTGATTTGTCTGGCTTGATGGTAGTGAGCGAGTAATTCCTCCAAAGCCAAACGTTTACGAGCGGGATGAGCCGAGAAATCAGTCAACTCCGGGCCTAACAAGCGATGCGCCGCTTGCACCTCAGGGAAATGTAGTTGTGATAAGGCCTGGTGAATCGTCATGGATTGGTAAGTATCTGGCAGATACTTTAACCAATCTGACGAAGAATCATCACATTGTCCAAGGCTGTCTAAGGCTTCCTCTACAGATTGTCGTAACAACAACTGAGTCAACCCTTGGCTCAACGGATAAACAGGACTGAGATGCGCAGGCAGTACATCAAACTCTTTATTTGCAGGAATTATTTGACACTCTGGGTGTACAAACTCCAATCCATCCTGACCAAAACGCACTGTTCCATAACAGCGTATTTGCTGTCCAGCTGCAAAGCGTTGTTGCTGACCAGGGTAATGATTGAAAAAACGTAACACAATAGATCCACTGTTGTCACTGATATGACAATCAAAACGAGGCTTACGACCCCGTGTTGTTGAGCAGGAATCAATACTGCCTTGCACGACTGTTTGTTGCTGAGCGTGCAACGAACCAATCGGAGTAATCGTGCTTCGATCTTCATAACGAAAAGGCAGATGCAGAAGCAGATCCCAAACTGACTCAATACCCAGGCGTGAAAGAATTTGTTGTCGGTTGGTTCCTATGCCTTTCAGAGACGCTACAGACGTGGAGATTAATGAGTTCAAGATAATTTGAAAGATAACAACCTGTATACAATAATCAACATGTCTGCATTGAAACCAAATGGTCACTGAGGAGCGAGGATTCAATACGATCCGAATCTTGACTTGTCTTTTTAACCGTCTTCTGAGTTGCAACAACAGTTACATAGCTCACTATGCGCCTTGAATACGAACAAAAGCCCTGCCTCAAGATTCAGACAGTATTAAATCCTCGCTCTTGAGTACCGATTAATACGGATAGTCTTCACAGATAACCATGACAGCATCAATTTCCACTGCTGCCCCTTTGGGTAAAGCAGCAACACCAACTGCGGCACGAGCTGGAAATGGTTCACTGAAATATTCAGCCATCACTTGATTGACTATCGGGAAATTAATCAGGTCAGTCAAGTAAACATTCAGCTTGACGATGGCTTCTAAACTACCATGCGCTGCAACCGCTACTGCTTGCAGATTATCAAAAACACGACAAATCTGTTGTTCTATATCTCCATCAATCAGTTCCATCGTCTGCGGATCCAACGGGATTTGTCCTGACAGATAAACCGTATTGTCGATTTTAACTGCCTGTGAATAAGCGCCGATTGCTTTGGGCGCAGCATCTGTCTGAATCACTTGTTTCATAATTTCCTCAAATCAATCGATTCATTCTCTGTAACTACTGAACTTATCATTCTCTAATGAATGGCATGGCAATATTCCAGGTGTTGAGAAACCACGCAAACTGACGATCATTTTATCAAACTCTGCGTTTAACCTTGATGACATTGTCAAGTCGATAGAGCTTGCGTATCAACTGCGCCAGATGTTGTCTGTTTTTGACGGTGACTATAAACGTATTGCGTGACATTTGTGAGTCCTGAGTTTCAATATTGACATGCTCGATATTACAGCTAACACTGGAAATAGTGGCTGCGATCATGCTCAGCGATCCTTTTTGATTGCGCGAACTCAGTATCAGCTCGACCGGAAATTCATTATCCCGATCTGCAATATCGTCCCATTCCACATCAATCCAGCCAGCTTGATGTGAGCGTGCTTCCAGTGCATTTTTGCAATGGTTTAAATGCACGACAATGCCTTTATTGCGATGAAACAGTCCAATAATGGAATCCCCGGGAATCGGGTGACAACATTTTGCCAAACTGACAATCGTACCTTCGGTTCCCTTGATCACTAGTGACGATGAAGTAGTTTCGTCAACATTAAGCTTCATGCCTTCGCCATCAGGCTGACATAACCAGTTCGCTGCGATAAAAGCAGAACGATTCCCCAACCCAATCGCTGCCAGAAAATCATCCAGGGATGTATATTTCATGGTGTTCAACAAAGTTTTAATGGTCTCTTCATTGACCAGATCCAGTGTCATCCCGAAGTTTTTCAATTCACGTTGCAGTAAACGTTGGCCGAATTGAACGGCATCTTCTTGCTTCTGATCACGTAAGTAAGCACGTATGGCAACACGAGCTTTGGCAGTGGTGACATAATTTAGCCACTGAGGAAAAGGCCGCGCTTCTGTTGAAGTAATTACTTCCACTGTCTGTCCAGTCAACAAAACTGTTTGTAATGGAACCAAACGTTTGTCGATGCGTGCAGACACACACGTATTACCTATATCAGTATGTACAGCGTAGGCAAAGTCAATCATTGTAGAGCCGCGTGGCAGTTTAATGACTTCACCTTGTGGAGTAAATACGTAGGTTTCATCTGGAAACAAATCGACTTTAAGGTGCTCAAGGAATTCCAGCGAATCAGCTGTACTTTTCTGGATTTCAAGAATATTCTTTAACCACTCGTTAGCGCGCACGCTGGAATGCTTGGCTGAATCACATTCAGCCTTGTAACGCCAATGTGCAGCGATTCCTGATTCTGCCATACGATGCATACTGCGGGTACGAATCTGTACTTCTACCCGGCATTCATAATTACCCGCCAGAACAATGGTATGTAATGATTGATAACCATTGGTTTTGGGTAACGCAATATAGTCCTTGAAAAAACCAGGCACAGGCTGATACAAACCATGCACGACACCCAAGGCTCGATAACATGCATCAACATCACTGGTAATAATACGCACTCCCAAGACATCAAATACCTCAGAAAAGGGAATATGATCCGTGCGCATTTTCTGATAAATACTATGTGGGATTTTTTCGCGCCCAATCACTTCACACTGCAAATCACTCTGTAGTAGACGCGCAGTGATTTCTTGCTTGAGCGCACTAACCACTTCCTTACGATTACCGTGGGCTTTTTGTGCAGCTTCCTTGAGAATTCGATAGCGCATTGGATAGAGCGCACGGAAACCGTTATTCTCTAACTCATGACGGATTTTATTCATACTGAGACGATGCGCGATCGGCGCATAGATCTCCAGAGTTTCTCTGGCGATTCGACGTTTCTTTTCTAAAGGAAGACAACCAAGCGTACGCATATTATGAGTGCGATCAGCGAGTTTTAGCACAATCACACGTATATCCTTAGCCATCGCCAAGACCATTTTGCGTACATTTTCGGCTTGTGTCTCAGCACGTGAAAAATTAGGCAAACCACCCAACTTGGTGACTCCATCAACCAGATTGGCAACCTCCTCACCAAATTCTGCAACCAATTGTGATCTGGAAACCGGAGTATCTTCAACAACATCATGCAATAATGCTGCTGCAATACCTTCAGCATCCATTTGCATATCAGCAAGAATCATAGCCACGGCTAATGGATGGCAAATATACAGCTCACCGGAACGCCGACGTTGAATAGCATGTGCATCGGCTGCAAACAGATATGCGCGGCGAACAAACTCTAGATCAGCGTCATTAAGATAGGTTGCTAATACTTGGCACAGCTGTGCAAACAGCTTATCTGGCCGTGATTCTAATTGTATTGCGAGCGCTTGTCCTGCCATACCAGTACTGGAAATCGATGTCGTCTATTAATAGAGAGGGTGGAAAACTATCAGAATGCCTTGAACAGACAATCGAGTCAACTCTGAACATGTGAATTATGACCATAAAATTCCCTACATCTCACCAGTCTGATGTGATCTCACTCGCTAAGGAACGTGCATGGAATAAGTTGAACAATTATGACAAAGGATTTTTGTTTCTGACTCAACGATCTCAAGAGGAGCATAGTTGTTCTACGCAACGATTGAGATCGTTGCGTCAGGGACAAACAAACATTCTGGCTGGTCTTTTTGTTCCTAACGAAACCATCTCAATCGGAGATACACACCGTTATTTCACTCCTTCATAGAAACATTGTGAATCCAATTAGCTACGCGATCATCTCACCATCTGGTGAGATGTACGGGCCAGGAGGCAGTCCGAGAATAGAAAGCCTACTGCGGAAAAGCGGATTTTGGCCCATTTTTCCGATTAAATTCGTTCAATACAGCAAGTATCCGTCTCATTTAATCGAAAAAATGGACTCAAAATCGATTTTCTTCGCTACGGCTTCTATTCTCGGACAGCCTCTTAGAGATAACCAAGCTCACTTAATAATGGATGCTGTATATCAATTACTTCTTGTAGCTCATCAGAAGACCATTCTGATTTCCATTTAGGTGTTCGTTGCTGAATATTAAGAGATTGTACTTTTTCAATGTGGTCGGCTGACATATCTAAATCAATAAAATCAAATAATGTCTTAAGAACATCAACTGGATTCGATATTAAATCTTCATAGCGAATAGAAATCTGGCGTTCACTATCTATGTCTGCTAACCCTTTATTAACTGAAGATACATCCTGCAACCAATTATTAGCACAAACAGCCATAGGGTGCCAACCTTCTTGCTTAAGTTCAACAGGTTTTTTTCCAGCCCAAAAAAGAGTACCGCCTTCCCACCACTCTACTTTCGAAAGAGAATGTGCAACCTCTCGCCCGTCACGTATAAGGTTAATAAATAATGCATTCGGAAAAATAGTATTTAATATTGGGATGCGTCGATTATTTGCTGGACGTTTTATTGCAAATACTTTCGCACCTGTTAACTTTGATATTTTTCTAATTCTATTATGCAGGCAATTTTGTGAGGTGGTATTTATTTGATAGTTTTGTTCCGGGGTAATTGGGATACTACAATCGCCATATACAAACTCACCTTCAACAGGCGTTGGGATGATTTTTGAAATCCATGGTCGTTTCATAAAATAAGCATTCCCGTCGCCAGCAAACCAGCTCTCTGACTTGGTCTTCAGGTATGGACGTAATATCCTGGTCAGTAATCCACTAGGAAACCAAGCAGGAAACCTTTCATCATAATTACTAATAAAACCTATCTCCTCACCAAGAGAAATTAATTTATAAAGCATAGTGGTGCCAGACCGACCAGCTCCAACAATAAATACAATTCTATTTGACATTAGTTACCTATGTAAGTTTGGGACTGAAAGTCCAAATACGCGCCGGCTATCGTCTAAACGACACATTTTAATCTGGCTTAACCTTAAAGCCATTGACATTGCTAAATATTATAGGGGCAGAGGATTAGTAATATCAAAAGTTTGATGCAGAATTCAGGTATTAGTTCAAGAAGCTGCTGTCAGGTTTGCATAGGCAAGTACCAGCCATTTGCTCCCTGCATTTTCGAAGTTAATCTGCACTCGCGCCTGGGAACCATCACCTTCTTGCTGCAGAATGACGCCATCTCCAAACTTTTTGTGGTGAACTTGTTGCCCTAGGCTAAAACCGCTATTTGAGGCGGCAGTGGCCATGCCTGATTTTGTATTGTTAGTGTTCTGGTAGGCGGTCACTGGTCTGCTGACCTGTCCTTGCATACGGATTTCCTGTAAATACTGATTGGGTATTTCCCGCAAAAAACGGGAAGGTTGAGCACGCTGCTCGCGGCCATATAATCGTCTTGATTCAGCATGACTGATAATCAGCTGCTGACGAGCGCGCGTCATCCCCACATAACACAGTCGGCGTTCTTCTTCGAGACGCCCAAGTTCCTCGAGTGATTTTTGACCGGGAAACAGTCCTTCTTCCATGCCGACCAGAAATACCAAGTCAAATTCCAGGCCTTTGGCTGAATGCAGCGTCATTAGTTGCACACAATCATCATCGAGATCACCTTGTGCATCGCCAGCTTCAAGCGCAGCATGCGATAGAAACAGATCAAGCTCCTTGATGCCTTCATTGTCAATATCTGATTCGTTTTTAAACTGTCGCGCAGCGTTAACCAATTCTTTCAGGTTATCAATACGGGTTGCACCTTTTTCCTGTCCTTCTTTTTCATAATGTGCGATCAGTCCACTTTTCTCCACAATCAAACGTACTTGATCGTGAAGCGACAACGGATCTGCTTCGACAGCAAAGTGTTCGATAAGATTTATAAACCCCTTCAAAGCGTTGCTTGCGCGTAAACTTAAACCACCGTCGCCGCATAAAATGCGTGATGCATTCCACAGTGAGCAATTGTGTGCTTTGGCTATTTCACGCACGATATCCATACTGCGCCCACCAATGCCTCGAGTAGGCAAGTTAACAATTCGTTCGAATGAGGCATCATCATGGCGGTTGGCAATCATGCGTAAATAGGCGAGTGTGTTCTTGATTTCAGCACGCTCAAAAAAACGCAATCCACCATAGACACGATAAGGCATTGCTGCATTGACCAGGCATTCTTCAAATTGTCGTGATTGCGCATTCGAGCGATACAGAATCGCAGCTTGCTCACGCATATTGCCTTCAGCAATCCACTGTTTGATGCGATTAACGACAAAATACGCCTCATCCTGCTCATTAAATGCATCGTAGACTGTAATCGGATCGCCATCCTTATCATCAGTCCACAGGTTTTTACCCATGCGATTGTCATTATTGGCAATTAGAGCATTCGCAGCATTGAGAATATTTGCAGTTGAGCGATAATTTTGCTCCAGGCGAACCAGTTTGTGCTCCGAATAATCTTTTTGGAAGCTATGGATGTTTTCAATTTTAGCGCCACGCCAGCCGTAGATGGATTGATCATCATCACCGACTACAAAGAGATTGTTCTGCCCCTGTGTGAGTAACTTTAGCCAAGCGTATTGTATGGTATTAGTATCCTGAAACTCATCGACCAGCACATAGCGAAAACGGTTGCGGTATTGATCCAATAATTCCGGGGTATCACGCAGTGTTTCCAAGCAACGCAGTAACAGTTCCGCAAAATCAACCAGACCTGAACGCTGACATAATTCCTCATAAGTTTTATAGATTTGTTGCATTTGCACCCAAAACGTCCCTTCTGCCTGAACATGGGCAGCGCGTCGACCTTCATCTTTGTGAGCGTTGATATACCACTGAATTTGTTTCGGGGGAAAATGTGTTTCATCAAGCTCAGCGGAGCGAATGATACGCTTGATTAAGCGTTTCTGATCATCTGAATCGAGCACTTGAAAAGTATCAGGTAACTGGGCTGCCGCAGCATGGCGACGTAGAAAGCGATGCGCGAGACCATGAAACGTCCCAATCCACATGCCAGTACTGGCGTCTTGGTGCATCAAAGACTCAACGCGCCCTTGCATTTCCCGTGCAGCCTTGTTGGTGAAAGTGACTGCCAAAATACTATAAGGTGGTAAATTCTCAACTTGAATCATCCAGCCAATGCGGTGTACCAAAACCCTGGTTTTACCACTACCGGCTCCTGCCAGCACCAAAGCAGATTGAAAAGGTGCGGTTACAGCTTCTCGCTGGGCATCATTCAAGGGATCAATCAGGTGAGTAATATCCATCCAGCTATTGTATCAAAACAAAGCCAACCGGATTGTGCCGGATTATTTGTTCGCATTCAAAGCGCTACAGCAGATGTATCGGGGGCCAAGTAACGATTGTCGCAAAGCAGAAGACGGATAAAAAGGCCAACAAGGTAGTTATTCTTTGACAAAAATCGCCTTATTAAATCTTGTTATACTCTTCGCACATGAAATTTTCGCATTTAGAGTGCGTGATTTTTTGTGGAGAGCAAGGCGAAAAATCTTAACTGTAGCTGTTCTACAGTAAGGCGTTTCCACCGCAGCCATCCACGAAATAGCGCGCGCACTGGATGTGAAAATTTCATGTGCGGGGAGTATATATAATCTTCGCACATGAAATCTTGGCATTTTGTGTTCGGAGAATATCAATTACGAGGAATAGTATTATGAACAAAAGATTGAACTTACTCATACTGTTGGCAGGTGTTATTGCTTGCTTGACTAACGTTGTTAAGGCTGAAATACGTTCCGAAATTGTGAGTTATCAAATAGATGGACAACAATTTCAAGGTTATCTTAGCTATGATGATTCAATTCGTCATAAACAACCGGGCATATTGGTGGTTCATGAATGGTGGGGGCATAATGCATACGCCAGAAAACGTGCTGATATGTTGGCGAAACTTGGTTATACAGCGTTTGCTTTAGATATGTATGGAACCGGCAAATTGGCAACGCATCCCGATGATGCACAAAAATTCATGCAGGCAACGATCGCTGATATGAAGACTGCGGAAAAGCGTTTTAATCACGCCAAACAACTGTTACAAAATCAGCCTAGTGTAGATTCAAACAAAATAGCGGCGATTGGTTATTGTTTTGGTGGAGGCATCGCCTTGCATATGGCAAGTCAGAGATCTGATTTGTCCGCTGTTGTCAGTTTCCATGGCTCTTTAGCAACGAAATCTTCCGCTCAATCTGGAGCGATTCAAGCAAAAATACTGGTTTTGAACGGAGCTGATGATCCGTTTGTAACTACAAAACAAATTACTGCGTTTAAACAAGCCATGCAAACTGCTGGTGCTGAATTGGAATTTGTGAATTACCCTGGCGTCAAACACAGCTTTACTAACCCTGATGCTGATGATTTTGGTAAGCGTTTTAACATGCCGTTGGAATATAACGCCGCAGCAGACAAAGATTCCTGGCAACGCATGCAGTTATTCTTCCAAAAAGTATTTAAGGCAACTCGCAATCAATAACCCACCCATCTTGCTTGCCTTTTTGTCCGTCTTCTGCGTTGCAACTTCGGTTACATAGCTTGCTATGCGCGCTACGTTGCGCCTTAGGAGTAGATTATTTTTGCGAGTTGACTAAATAGGTGGCGTTTACAATAAATTACAAATTGTGTAACTCAGCGTATCTATAACTGCTCAGATTGCCCTCTGTTTTGTTCAAGAGCAAGGCGAAAGCGCGAAGTTTAGGAACGGGCATGGAATAACTTCGACAACTGGCGCAAGATTGTTGTTTGTCTTCAAGACGCCGCAACAGGCGCATAGTGAGCTATGTAACTGTTGCGACAACACCGAAGACTGACAACAAGACAAGTCAGTTGTCGAAATTATTTCATGCACGTTCCTTAGAATAGGTATCAATGAGCACGTTCAGACAGTGATTGGATAAAATAGAGGATAAGCTGAGTGATTACGTTTGGACTTGCAATTATCTTCTATAGTAGAATACTCTGTTGAGTAATGTAGGCAGCATCTACGCATTGCTCGTATTTACGTTATCAGCAATCGCTAATAGAGGAAATAGAATGGCCAGTCTGGAAACACCTGTCTGTGATTTTGGAGCCAAACCAGTTGATTTTTCATTGCCGGGCATTGATGGCAAGGTTTGGACACTTGAAGATTGTAAAGGTGAGAAGGGTTTGCTGGTGATGTTCATCTGTAATCATTGTCCTTATGTAAAAGCAGTGATTGATAGAATTGTCCGTGATACCAATGAACTGGCAGATTATGGCATTGGCTCAGTTGCCATCATGTCAAATGATAGTGTTGAATATCCTGATGATTCATTCGATAACATGAAAAAATTTGCAGAACAGCAACAGTTTTCTTTCCCATATTTGATTGATGAAAGCCAGACCATTGCCAAAACATACGGAGCTGTCTGTACACCAGATTTTTTCGGCTACAATAAAAATCTTGAGCTGCAATATCGTGGGCGTTTAGATGAAAGTCGCAAACAGGCTGTTGAAGGCGCACAACGCGAATTGTTTGATGCCATGAAACAAATCGCCAGAACTGGACACGGCCCAAAACAGCAGACAGCTGGCATTGGCTGTTCTATCAAATGGCGACAATCATAAGCTGTTGGGCTCTTGGGTTTTACACACAATTTCATATCCAAATTAATCAGTCAAAAAGTCCCAGTCATGCAGACATTGACTGTCAATAATAAATTAGGAGAACAATGAGCATCATTAAAATGATTGATGTTGATCTGAAGGGCAAACGAGTCCTGATTCGTCAGGATTTAAACGTTCCTGTAAAAGATGGCAAAGTCACCAGCGAAACACGAATCCAGGCCAGCTTACCAACAATTCAACATGCGTTAAAACAAGGCGCTAGTGTGATGATTATGTCGCATTTAGGGCGTCCAACTGAAGGTCAATATGACGCTCAGTATTCGTTGCAACCTGTTGCAGATCGGATATCAGAACTGCTTGGACAACCAGTACCGTTGCAGCAAAACTGGCTGGATGGAATTGAGGTTGATGCCGGCAAAGTTGTTCTCTGCGAAAATGTGCGTTTTAATCCGGGCGAAAAGAAAAATGACCCGCAACTGGGTCAACAAATGGCACAATTGTGCGATGTTTTTGTCATGGATGCATTCGGCACTGCGCATCGAGCACAAGCTTCAACTCACGCAGTGGCAGAATTTGCTCCAATTGCCTGCGCCGGACCATTACTGGCAGGTGAACTTGAAGCATTAGGTAAGGCCCTGGATAATCCTGACAAACCAATGCTGGCAATTGTTGGTGGCTCCAAGGTTTCAACCAAACTGACCGTACTGGAATCACTGTCTAAAATAGTTGATCAATTAATTGTTGGCGGCGGCATCGCCAATACTTTTATTGCAGCAGCCGGTTACCCGGTCGGAAAGTCGTTATACGAGGCTGATCTGGTTGCAGAAGCAAAACGCTTGATGGAAGCAGCCAAAAATCGAGGTAGTGAAATTCCAGTACCAACCGATGTAGTGTGTGCAAAACAGTTTTCAGAAAGCGCAGTTGCCACAGTTAAGAAAGTCAGTGAGGTTGAGGACGATGATCTTATTCTTGATATTGGCCCAGAAACTTCAGCACATTTTTCAACCATTATTAACGCGGCAAAAACCATCGTCTGGAATGGCCCGGTAGGTGTTTTTGAAATAGAACAATTTGGTCACGGGACACATGAACTATCCAAAGCAATTGCCGCAAGCACAGGTTTCTCCATTGCTGGTGGAGGCGATACGCTAGCAGCAATTGAACTTTATGGAATCGATGACAAGGTATCCTATATGTCAACCGGTGGTGGTGCCTTTCTTGAATTCCTGGAAGGCAAGCAACTACCTGCTGTTGCAATGCTCGAACAACGCGGCGCGTGAGATAACGCTTGAAAAACCTGCGATCTATATATAAGAGAGCCAGAATTGAATAACTTCCGAACCGGGTGGAGCCCGTTTGTTTATCAACCCATTGCTCCAGCACAAAACAGAAAAGCAGGTATATAGGCTATACAACCATTTTCATAACACATAAATGGAACAAAATGACCAGTCAGTTTCAAAGTTATTTAATACTAAGAGACTGTCTGGCTAAAAATATCGCAACCAATAAGCAACAACTCAGATTGCTCTCTCATAGACAAGAGCAAGGCGAAAACGCACAGTTTACTAAGGTGTAAATGAGCACTCTCAACGCAGCAATTGAGCAGAATAGAGGGGAAGCTGAGTAGTTACGAATGAAACAACTTAACAGAGGTAATAATTCAATATGGCTCGCATTACAGTTGAAGATTGTCTGGAAAACGTAAATAACCGTTTTGATCTTGTATTACAGGCTTCCAGAAGAGCAAGGCAGTTAAGTAACGGCGCTGAATCTGCAGTCGAACGCAATGGGGAAAAACCTACAGTACTTGCGTTAAGAGAAATAGCTGCCGGCGTGGTTAACAAAGACATGCTAGATGCAGCTGATGCAAATGCTCGCCTTAAAGCACAAGAAGCAGAGTCTAAGGAGCAAGCTGAAGAAGAGTAGCTTAGGAACGCGCACGAAATAACTTGAACAATTGACGTATCTTATTGTCTGTCTTCCACGTTACAGAAACAGTTGCATAGCTCACTATGCGCCCATTTCTGTGCCTTGAATACAAACAAAAATCTTACGCCGGTTATCCAAGTTATTCGTGCGCGTTCCTTATCTTTTTCCTGACAGGAACGTGCATGGAATAATTTAAACACTGTTGGCGCAGGATTTTTGTTTCTGACGAAAAGACCAGCCAGAATGTTCAAGTTATTTCATGCACGTTCCCCCAACAACATTGGGATTAAAATTTTCTAATATATCCTGATAACCCTCATCCACAAAAGCATTGGCAGCGCTGATCTCCTGTTCTATCGTTTTTTTCAATCATGACATAGTCTGCCATCAATAATGCACAGTCGGATAAAAAAAGTCGCCAGCTAGTCTTCTTTAAGAATCCTTCATTGATGTAAATGAAACTCCAATGCTAGACCATTCTCCCAATGATGATCCTGTGTATAAACAGCAGGGTCACGTTTAGAATTGACTTGACCACTCACCATCCTACGTTTCTGAAAACAGGAAGACCAACGGTATTACAATTGTTTCAACTGCTCTTCCAGGCCATTCGCATCTTCTTTCATATTCCACGCACACCACTCTTTTCTTGGAGGCTGTCCGAGAATAGAAGCCGTAGCGACGGAAAACGGTTTTGTTTCGATTAAAAGAGGCGAATACTTGCTGTATTGAACGAAATTAATCGGAAAAATGGGCCAAAATCCGCTTTTCCGTAGCAGGTTTCTATTCTCGGTCAGCCTCCTAGTAGTCTTTCAATGTGATATTACCTAATAATAAGTCGATTCCCATATCAATTAACATCTGACAACCGGACAATGAATTTCTTTTTCATATGCACTCTCAATAAAATATTGACTATTGATGAGA
>JAZGEP010000098.1:0-2411 GCA_036478815.1 Methylococcales bacterium | reverse complement strand
ACAAAAAAAACAAGTAAGGCAACTGGCAATAAATAACCCACCCATATTGCGCAGAATTTTTGTTTGTCTTAAGTCTTGTTGCGTAGAGCGCATAGCTGGCTATGTAACCGAAGCAACAAGACTTAAGGCGGACAAAAAGACAAGTAAGGTGGGTGGATTATTTATTGCCAGTTGCCTCAGGTACTTACAATAAACACTAAGGAGTTGTCCGTGAATAATTTGAACATTTCGCCTCTCATCTTCAGGCCATCCTTGGCCGATCTTCAATCTCAAAATCCTCAACGCAGCCTGCTATGCCTGCGGTTTTGTTCAATCAGATCGACCAAACTGCGCCTAAATCTGAGCGCGATAATGCCCAACTTATTCACGGACAACTCCTAAGCTGAGGATCATCATGCACTTTAAACTGATTATTGCTTTTGTCAATGATGATAAAACCAACCAAGTCATCACTGCAGCACGAGAAAATGGCGCAACTGGTGCAACAGTTATTAATAATGCTCGCGGAGAAGGCATTACCAAATCAAAAACCTTCTTTGGACTAAACCTGGATACACAGCGCGATGTGCTGATGTTTCTTGTTGAAGAACATCTTAGTCGCCAGATTCTGGAAGCGATTGCCGAAGCTGGTAAGTTTGAGGCTGAGCCAGGTACTGGCATTACCATTCAGCTTAATGTAGAAGATGCAATTGGTGTTATGCATCAAATGGAAACCATCGCCCCAGCCATCGAGGATCAATTATGAAACCTAAGCAACGTGTTATTCGGGTAAAGGAGATCATGAGAACATCGTTCGTAACCATTGATCGCACAGCAACCATCAGCGAAGCACTATTGGCTATGAAACGTGAAAAAACAGCTGTGTTAGTGGTTAATCCGCGCGATGAAAATGATGAATATGGATTACTCACTGCCGGTGATATTGCACGCCACGTCATGGCTCTGGATCGAGCCCCGGAACGGGTTAATGTTTATGAAATTATGACCAAGCCAGTGATTTCAATTCCTCCACAGATGAATATTCGCTATTGCGCGCGATTGTTTGCACGCTACGATTTAATTCGAGCACCCGTGATCGAAGAGCGTAAAGTGATCGGCATGGTCAGTCCTGCCGGATTGGTTTTGGATGGGTTGTGTGCGTTAGCAATGGATAAGGATCTTCCGGCTACCTGATATGCTTCATGCGGATTTTAGAGCGCGTTGCTTTAAACGGGCGCATAGCTGGCTATGCAACTGTTTTAGCAACCCAGACTAACGGCAAAAATCAACCGAAAAAACCGCAATTGTATCCACACAATGTATAACAAACGTCTGCTATTCAGGGCCTTCCGTAACATCAGATCGACTGTTTTTACGCTCCTGTCTGACTCTGTTTGGTGGCGCATCAAATACAATGTTTTGTGCTCCACTCAACACCTGAAAAGCTTTGCCCTTAGCACGCGATATTAGTGTAACGCCAGCCTGATGCGCAACGTCCACACCCATTTGAGTAGCGCCAGAACGCGATAACAGAATTGGAATCTGCATCTGACTGACTTTGATCACCATTTCAGATGTCAAACGTCCAGTCGTATAAAACACTTTATCAGCGCCAGTAATTTTCTCCAACTGCATGTATCCAGCAATCGCATCAACTGCATTGTGTCGACCAACATCTTCAACAAATACCACGATGTTACTGGCTTGGCATAATGCACAACCATGCACTGCGCCAGCCTGTTTGTAGACTAGATTATAATCGCGGATGGTTCGCAATAAATGATAACAATCAGATTGTTTAAACGGCGGATGATGCATTTTGATTTGCTGGATTTTATCCATTAGCGAACCAAATACGGTGCCTTGTCCACACCCTGTTGTAACAGTGCGTTTTTCCAACATGCTACGAATATCAGTGTGTTGTTTGCTGGTAACCACTGCGACTGAATTGGTTTCCCAATCGACTTGTATAATGCGCACTTGCTCCAGATTATCCAGCAATCCTTGATTAAGCAAATAACCCAGTGTGAGTAATTCCGGATGAGTGCCAATTGTCATCAATGTGACAATTTCGTATTTATCCAGATAAATTGTTAGAGGTCGTTCGCCGACCAAAGAAACTGGTTGGCTTTCACCCTGCTCATTAATTGCATCCACTGTTGTGGTTGATGCTAACCCGGCATCGGATAATTGCAGATCGGGATAATGTCGGGAGACAGGTGTATACATGGTGTTATCTTAAGGAATGAGAATTAATTCCAATTTCTTAGGAACGTGCATGGAATAACTTGAACAATTGACGGAGGCCATTGTTGTCAAATTACTGTTTATATTCAAGGCGCGAAAACAGGCGCATAGTGAGCGATGTAACTGTTTTCGCAACACCGAAGATGAGCAAAAAGACAAGTCAATTGTTCAAGTTATTTCATGCA
>JAZGEP010000097.1:0-5351 GCA_036478815.1 Methylococcales bacterium | reverse complement strand
GGCTTGGGTTCGTTTGGTTACGAACTGGCTTTTCAGGCTGCTCTGCAACACTGCGGGGATAAAAAATAATGATGGATATAAGAAAGATTAAAAAGCTGATTGAATTAATCGACGAATCTGGAATTGCAGAAATAGAGATTGTCGAGGGTGATGATTCAGTCAGAATCAGTCGGTATGGTAACGCTGCTCCAGCGCCTGTGGTCGCTCCGTTAGCAGTCGCACCACCAGCTCCTTTATCAGACTCTGCAGTCGCGCAAGAAAGCAAAGAGGAGGAGATTAACGGCCACGTTGTTCTTTCGCCAATGGTAGGCACTTTGTATCTTTCTCCTTCGCCAGGCGCCCCTGCTTTTGTGCAAATTGGCAAAACTGTTGAGGTCGGTGATACGTTATGTATTATCGAAGCCATGAAGATTCTTAACCAGATTGATAGTGAGCATACAGGTGTTGTGGTTCGTGTTTTGGTCGAAAATGGTCAGCCGGTTGAATATAACCAGCCTCTTTTCGTGATCGAATAGGACTGTCAACAGATTATCGTAATACAACAAGAAGCTTAGGCGACTCGCAATCAATCACTCATCCACCTTGCTAATTTCTTGTCCGTCTTCTGTGTCGCACTTTAAGGTACATAGCTTGCTTGCTATGCACCCCAGGTACGCATTAAAGACGCACAGTGATTTTGACACAGAAAGGTTTGTGCAATATGAGTAGATTATTTCTTGTGAGTTGTCTTAATACTATAAATAGGCCAGATCATGCTCGATAAAATCGTGATAGCAAATCGAGGCGAGATAGCACTGCGGATATTGCGTGCTTGCCGCGAGATGGGAATTCGAACGGTCGCCGTTCATTCCGAAGCGGATAGTGAGCAGAAACATGTGTTGCTTGCAGATGAAACTGTTTGTATTGGCCCAGCACAATCCCAGGATAGTTATCTAAATATTCCTACAATTATCAGTGCTGCTGAAGTAACTGATTCTGAAGCCATTCATCCTGGCTACGGATTTTTGTCTGAAAATGCCGATTTTGCAGAAACAGTCGTTGAAAGTGGTTTTATTTTTATTGGCCCTAAAGCGGAAACTATCCGCATAATGGGCGATAAAATCGCCGCCAAGGCAGCGATGAAACAATCGGGTATTCCGTGTGTGCCAGGGACTGATGGTCCAATTACCGATAATTCTAACGACAACCTGCGCGTTGCCCGGGAAATTGGCTATCCAGTGATTATCAAAGCTTCCGGTGGAGGTGGTGGTCGTGGAATGCGCGCTGTCCATAATGAAGCATCATTATTGAATGCGATCAATCTTACCCGCAATGAGGCTAAAGCAGCATTTAACAACGATGTATTGTACATCGAAAAGTTTTTGCAATTCCCGCGTCATATTGAGTTTCAAGTGATGGCGGATAGTGAAGGCAATGCAATTCATCTGGGCGAACGAGATTGTTCGACACAACGCCGTCATCAAAAAGTGATCGAAGAAGCGCCAGCACCTGGCATTACACCTCAGCAACGCGCTGAAATGGGTCAACGTTGTGTACAAGCCTGTATCGATATTGGCTATATTGGAGCAGGAACCTTTGAATTTCTTTATGAGAACAATGAGTTTTATTTTATCGAAATGAACACCCGTATTCAGGTCGAGCATCCTGTCACAGAAATGATTACTGGAGTGGATTTGGTCAAGGAACAAATCCGCGTGGCTTCAGGGGCGCCATTATCAATTAAACAGGAAGATGTGCGTTTGACTGGTCATGCGATTGAATGCCGTATCAATGCAGAAGACCCTGAAACTTTTTTGCCACAACCAGGTGTGATTGAACAGTTTCACCCACCGGGTGGTCCGGGCATTCGCCTCGACACCCATATTTATCGTGGCTACCGCGTTCCCCCATATTACGATTCTATGATTGGTAAAGTCATTGCCCACGGAAACGACCGCAATAGTGCACTTGCCAGAATGCGCACTGCACTACGAGAAATGGTGATTGATGGCATTAAAACCAATCTCCCTTTGCATTTGGATATTCTAAATGATGAAGCATTTATGCAAGGTTCGCAAAGTATTCACTTTCTCGAGAAAAAACTCGACTTATAGTTTTCCTCCACAGATCACTCAGGAGATTAGGAATGGGCATGGAATAACTTCGACTACTGACGCAGAATTGTTGTTTGTCTTCAAGGCGCCACAACAGGCGCATAGTGAGCTATGTAACTGTTGTGGCAACACCGAAGACGGACAACAAGACAAGTCAGTTGTCGAAGTTATTTCATGCACGTTCCTTAGTCAATGAGCTGGATTCAGCTGTCTTTGCAAATTGCAGAGCATGAAGCTGAGCAAGCCAGTGATCTATTCTCCGAAGCCGGAGCCGTTTCAGTCAGTTATGAAGATGCTGGAAATCAGCCGCTGTTTCAAGTGGGAACTGATCAGGTTGGATTGTGGCAGTCCGTCAAAGTCATTGGACTGTTTACTGCTGAAATCGATGTCGAACAGGTTGAATTATTGTTATCTTCTCAACTGGAAGGAATCGATTCTTTCAATTGGCAGCATCAACAACTCGACGATCAAGTCTGGGAAGTTGCCTGGAAAGATCATTTCCAGTCTATGCGTTTTGGTGAACGACTGTGGGTGTGTCCAACAGATGCTAAGTCACCTGCAGAAAATGCTATTTGCATTCGAATGGAGCCTGGGTTGGCATTTGGTACTGGAACTCACCCAACAACCGCGCTTTGTCTTGAATGGCTTGATAGCCAACACTTAGACGGCAAGACAGTAATTGACTATGGGTGTGGTTCCGGCGTGTTGGGAATTGCCGCAGCAATGCTTGGTGCTAAGCAAGTCTGGGCTGTTGATATCGATGCTGAAGCGGTTGATGCTACCATTGAAAATGCCCACAAAAATTCTGTGGCAGACAAAATTAACACATGTTTTCCAGAAGACTGTCAGATACAAACAGCAGATCTCGTACTCGCTAATATCCTGGCGAATCCATTAATAGAATTGAAATCACAATTGATTGAGATGCTGCAACCTCAAGGCCAACTGGTGTTGTCAGGCATTCTTGAAAATCAGGCAGACAAGATTGTCCAGGAATACGAGCGTAATTTCAGGTTTGGCGCAACTATGGAACTTGATGGTTGGGTGCGGCTGGTTGGCTTGAAATTTTAGGTAACTACTAAGTTTGTCCAATAGCTGTGTTGAAAGTGCTCATTTACACCTCTATGTAACTGTTGCTACAACGCAGAAGACGGACAGAAAGACAAGCTAAAATGTACAAGTTATTTAATTTCCATTCCTAAAATCAGTGAAATGGGATGGCACATCGAATGAGAAAAAGACCGGAAATAGTCATTTCCCGATTAAATAGCCTAACAAACCACCCGATGCACCGGTTAATACCGACATGACCCGCTTTTTATCATCTACTGATGATGTGATTTCCAACATTGTATAAAAACAAAATGCCAGAATTAATCCAACAGTGATAACAGCAGCCAAAAACAAAACCACATCTTTAAATAACCGAACATTACGCTCAGTATCCGTCTCGCTCGGCTCGACCGAAACACTGTAGTTATGCCCATTGGGTGGATTGTTTAAATCAATGGGTATTACTCACAGACCAATAATTTCTGTTTTCAGCATTTTTGTCCCAGGATCTACCAGTCCAAGCTTGAGTCCTTCTTGACTACCTTCTTTTGCCGCTAGGTAAAGTTGTAATGATTTTCGCAAAATATCGCTTTTACTGGTCTCAGTTTTCTCTGCGATTTGATCGATGGCTTCAATCAGTTCATCAGAGAGTACAACATTGAATCGTTTACTCATTTATCTTCTCCCTTTCATATGTATGTGTGCGTATATTACAATACATCAATGACGCATATTATATGTATATTACACACATAAGTCGCACATCTTGAGAGTCACATGCGCTTGAAGTCCAATTGGCTGTACGCTACACAAATTGGGTAACCGTTCAAACCCCTTGCTAAATCAGAACAGGATCTGGCAATCTCGGCACCTTCTCACCTTCTCACCCCCCCTGTGTCAGGATAGTTGTCGCCTCTAATATTTAAGTAGAAGTCACAAAAGATGAGCGTAAAATACAGTCAATCATTTAAAGTCCAGGCCGTGGAAAAGGCATTGAATCGTCGAGAAGGAACCGGGATCAAGCACATTGCAGACTCCTTAGGCATTGGCTATTCAACACTGGAACGCTGGATCATCCAATCCAGGAATCAAGCCTTTGAATCAACAACAGACTTAACCTCGAGAACAACACCCACACAGAAAAGACCGCACGATTGGAGTCCAGAAGAACGACTCAATCTAGTGAGTGCTTGTGATTCATTGGATAAGGCGTCAATCAACGCACTGTGTCGTGAAAACGGACTGTATCCCCATCATGTCAGGCAATGGAAGAACGATCTTGTGAGTAACCAGACACCGAAAAACCCATCAGAAACCAAAACCCTTCGCCAGGAAAACAAGGCGTTAAAAAAGGAATTGAATCGCAAAGACCAGGCACTGGCTGAAACGGCAACACTGCTGCTCCTCCAAAAAAAAGTCCACGCAATCTGGGGAACTGACGCGGACAGCTCACAATGAAGGCAGACCGTGCACACATCATTTCCCAGAAGGTGTCAGTCATTGCATCGTGCATCCACATCTTGCAAAATACAATGACTGACACCGTTTTGGACACCGTTTGTGCGATTTTGCTTAAATCTAGTCGCAGTGAAACTGCCTCGTGTTAGAAAAAATTTTATTTGAGCCGCGCCTTAATCCATTGCCCGATCGCGATGATTTCCTCCATGCACACTGAATGCTCCATTGGGTAGCTCTCCCATTCAACCCTATAGCCCTTCTCACGTAAGGTGTTATGTGCCTGTTTGCCGAGGGCTATAGGCACAATCGGATCCATTGTGCCATGGCCCATAAAAATCGGCAACGATCCGGATGGGATGCTCTCGCGATCAGCGAGATAGGTCGATAATGCTATCACGCCGGCAAGCTCGGGCTGATGGCGCAGTCCAGCCTCTAGGGCAATCAAACCCCCTTGGGAAAAACCCGCAAGAATGATCTTATTGGCCGCGATGCCGCGCTCGATTTCGCGCGCGATCAATTCATTCACCAACTTAATCGACGCCTTAATGCCGTTATGGTCAACTTGGCGATCAATCGATTGTTCGATGATATCATACCAAGCGCGCATCACCGCACCGCCATTGATGGTGACTGCCAACCTCGGCGCGTGCGGGAACACAAAGCGCACCGCGAAATCGTCGCCCAACCCCAATTGCGTCACAACAGGTTCGAAATCGTGACCGTCGGCGCCGAGCCCATGGAGCCAAA
>JAZGEP010000096.1:0-14685 GCA_036478815.1 Methylococcales bacterium | reverse complement strand
GCATTTGATTGAAATTGTTGGGGTTCGTTCCTCACCACCAACCTTACATAGAACAATATCGTATCAACAATAAATCCTCGACCTTAAGAGTTCTGATACTTGTGTTTGTGAACATTTTGAGATCACTTTTAACACCACCATGCGCCCTTCCCCGAGATTTTGAACAGGTTCTATGGCACATAAATCATATAGGTAACATCCGTTTCAATATGCCCTTTACCCATGGACAAGTCATAACTGCCATTACCAGAAGTGTTGCGGCGCAGTGCATATTTGGCAGTAAATCTAACTGACTGTTGTGCAATTGATCCAGGTGTTGCCGCTGTGCGTCGTCCACCCTCAAATACTTTGAGTGGTGTAGTCATGGTGTCTAAACGCGTATTACCATTGCCATTGATGATACCGATACCACCACTGGATGGATTTTGTGCATTACTACCATAAGCCAATCCATCATTTCCAGTTCTATTGATACCCATTCTCCAACGGATATTCCCCCAACCCAACCCAGTGAAATCACCACTGGTTTGTAGATTCTGTACCTGCGCGAAAATATTAAAAGCAACATTAGACGCTACATAAAAACTGTGATTCATACTCCGACCGCGTATCCTCACATTGGTATTGTTTTGCAGTTCAAAACGATTAAATGAGTCACCGGCATCCAAATAACTATCGTTGTTATTATCACTCATCAACTGCCTTGCGCCAGATGGGCCTGTGCGGCGAATCAGCATTTCATTACCTGCATTATTCGCTGCACTTCCACGTGATGGAAGTAATGAATTCTGCAAAACAGTGTAAACATCTCCGGCAATAATATCGTTACCGGCTGTGCCTGATGCACTATTCATTAACACAAAATCTGAAACAATCGGCGCATTGCCCCCATTCTCTTGCCAGTCATCTGCTCCCCAGACAATGACAACACCAAGCATCCGAAAAAACGGATGATCAACGACTGAGGCCTGAATAACAGAACACCAAATCAATAAATAGGGTGCAAGAATACAACGCACAAGAATCGCTTGCTTCATTATCTTCTCCGTAATTTCAGTCTTCTAAAACAGCAAAACCGTCATAAGACGGTTTTGCCTAAGAGTTACAACGTGGTGTCGCTGACTATGGCACAAAAATAGTGTAAGTGACATCAGCTGCAAGCAGACCAGTACCTTGACTTAAATCATAAGCACCACCAGCAAGAGTATAAGTTGCATCAAAGCGAACTGATTGACCAGCAATTGCACCAGCTGATAGAGCAGTTCTTTGACCACCATCGAATACATAGTTACCATTGATTGTTGCCAGTGTTGAAGCTGCTGTTAGCGGAGTAGTACCTCCAGTACTTGGATCTTGAGCATTTCCGCCAAAAGCCAGTCCATCATCACCACTAACTGTAACATCCAGTTCATACCCAATACCTGCTAATCCTAATCCTGCAAGATCACCTGTACTAGCAGCATCAAGCGCTGTTACCGCTTTGATATCAAATGCTGTATTAGAAGCAACATAGAAGCTATGTGTGACTGAATTACTACTGACTTCAACGTCTGTCGTTGTGTCCAGTCCAAATGCAGTTAAAGAATCACCTGCATCAAGAAAACCATTGTTAGCTCCGACTGCATCTGTCAACACACCACCACTCGTTTCACCTGTAATGTCCATTAAATTACCTTGTGCACTAATAGCTGGAACAGCACCCAGTGTTCCAGTGACTACAGCATGGACATCTGTACCAATCAGGTCATTACCTTCAGTTCCAGTTCCGCCGTTCATCAGCACAAAGTCAGAAGCAATAGGAGCAGTCCCAGTACTATCTGCACCCCAGACAATGACAACGCCCAATACACGAAAAAATGGATGATCAACAATTGAAGCCTGACTTGCAGGTGCAGCAATTGCAGCGGCTACACCAGTAGCGATTGCGAGTTTCTTTAGAGTTGATTTTTTCATGGTCTATCTCCCTGTATAGGTTACGTATAATTCAATATGGGTTAAGTAAAATTCAGTAAAAGTAAATGTTTCGTTTACTGACTTAACTATCGTCCAAATTCACGAAAACAACAGGGGGTTAAGACTATCGATACGTTAGATTGTGCGGCAGCTCACGAAAAACCCGCAATATGCATTGCTTTTTGCAATTAATCAGGGAACTGTTGAAAGATTTCTTATCTAGGAGACTCTATGTAAATCACTCTGTGGATCGTGAAGATAGAACATCAGACAACCTGATCTCATTATGTAACGTCAAAAAGGATATTGCTTTTTCAGGAGGCTGAACAGTTGCGTGCACACCTATGTGTTTATTTTTTTAGTACTGCTATGAAAGCAAAATCCTGCGCCAGACGTTTGAATTTTTTTAATTCCTCGCTTTTTCGCGACCAGCTCGTTTCGTGTTAAGCAGCTTAAGCCCCATCTTAAACTTATCAGTTAAGGATTTTTGCGATAAGGCAGTACTCAAGCACAGTTGATTACATTCTGTGGTTTGTTTGCGGAGTTTTTGCGCTATTTCTCCGTACCATATATCTTGAGCACTTTGTGCCTTAACATTACCGATAGGTGGATAGTTAAGACACAGAGAAACATCTCCATTCGTACGAATAAAGAAGTTACGTAATCCCACTAAACAGGGTTTGAGTTCTGGTGGTGCCTTTTCTTCACGAAAATTGGCGACTGTTAAACCCAAATTTTCTTCACTATTCATAATGGGTGCGCCTGCACGCTTCATTTGGATCAGACGCTCGATTATCTGCTCCAATTCAGGCCACGATTCTTCTTCAATCCATAGTTCATTGTAGGTTTCAGGGGTCCATCGATCCAAGGGTTGAAAATTAATGGCTGTAGCGCCTATTTTATCTGTCCATTCCACCAGTTCAGGCAATAAGCGAAAATTCACGCTGTTAATAGTTGGTTTGATTACAATCGGAAAGTCAATGCCTTGTGCTGCTTGTTCCTTCAGCAGGAAGCTAATGCCTTGCGATAATTTATCAAACAATCCCACAGAACCACGGAAATAGTCATGAACCTGAGCATTTGGCCCATCACAAGAAATATTGACATTAAAAGGATGAGCAGCAACGACTTTTTCAGCACCATTGCGACTGAGGCCTGAACCATTCGTTGTTACTCCGCTACGAATGCCATTTTGATGACAAAAGTCAAGTAGATCGAAAAACCCCTTTTTGATAAACGGTTCGCCTCCACTAAAATTAATGAAATAAGTGCCGACAAACGCTTTAATACTGAGTAGCGTAGTTTGCCATTGTTCAATACTTAACTCTTCTTCATAGTGTTTTAAACGCCAATACTCACAATGCAAACATTTCACATTGCAACGTTCATTAACCAAACCATAAAATGAGATTGGCTTAGTCATATCGTAGCCGGTCTTCAAATAGACCGCTTCGGCACTCGCATTGGTTGTATGCTTGAATCCGAGCTTAACTAAAGTTGATATTTCCATAGTGACTTAGGAACATGCATGAAATTACTTGAACATTCTGGCTGGTCTTTTTGCTCCTGACGAAACGATCTCAATCGTTGCGTAGAACAAACAATAGTGGATATTTAAAAAAAATGTTTTTCTGATTCTAATTTCGTTATCGGGGGAGCCTTTTAATTGATTAACAATCCATTCATCATGACTAACGATTAAATTTATCTTATCTACTTGATTAAACTGATCAATTTAATCACTGAAAAACCACATGAAGAACGGGTGCATCCACTTGGCTACCCTCAAATGAGTGAGCTTCACGTTTGCCTGTACCGGTAATCACTAGCGCTAACGAATTATTAGTCACCCAATTACTGCGATTCACAATTTCTTCAATAATGGTTGAAAGATTCGGGGTGCGTTGATCAACACCCGCCTCTCCCACTGTTGTCCATGCAACTGGAGACCACGGCACACTTGCCGTCGTTGTTGATCTGGTGGATATATTGCTGTTGATGTTATTCACAAAGGTGTTGGCGTTGTCAACTGCTTCTCCTGCCACGGTCAGCGAGGTCACTGTTGGCCTTGCAGTTGAGACAGTAAACTGAATATAAGAGTCAACAATTGTGGCTCCTTGCGGAATGCTTACATTATTAAAGCGCATACCGATCGTTTGATCGCCTCCAGAAGCGACAAAATCGAGATCCAGACTTCCAATTTTAACGTTACCTGTGGGGTTTTCTTCGGCATCATCACTGCCTGAATTAATCGGAATCGAGAGTGTGGTTGCCCCTCCACCCGCAGTAAGA
This sequence comes from Methylococcales bacterium, assembly GCA_036478815.1. Taxonomy (GTDB): domain Bacteria; phylum Pseudomonadota; class Gammaproteobacteria; order Methylococcales; family DRLZ01; genus DRLZ01. Next base: position 10,440 of record JAZGEP010000096.1, on the reverse strand, counting down.
ACAGTAACCGTGATCGTATCTAAACCCGTCAAATTGCCATTATCGGTCGCTGTTACGGTCATTGAATGTGTCCCCTCCGACAATGCTGTCGTCGAAAAAGAACCACCCGTACCAATCAGTCCGTCAAGATTCGATTCCCAAATCAAGCTTGCTGTTACATTACCGTCTTCTGGATCCGTGCCGTTTCCGGTAAAAGTAATGCTATCGCCAACTGTAAAACTCGACCCATTTGCTGGTGCTAAAATCGATGCTGTAGGTGGCTGATTACCATTCGCGTTTGTAAATTCCACATGCAACACAGGTGCTGCGGATGCATTCGCTTCAAACGCATCCGCTTCGCGCTTGCCGCTACCGGTGACAATAAACGCGAGCGAATTGTTGCTCGTCCAATTGCTTCGATTCACAATTTCTTGAACAATGGATGAAAGATTTGGTGTGCGTTGATCAACACCCGCAGCACCCACTGTTGCCCATGCAACTGGAGACCACGGTATACTCGCCGTCGTTCTTGGTCTGGTCGATACATGACCGTTGATGTTATTAACAAAGGTAATGGCATTATCTGTAGCTTCCCCTTCCAAAGTCAATGAGGTCACTGTTGAGCTTGGATTTGCCGCAGTAAACTGAATATAGGCGTCAACAATTGTGGTTCCTTGCGGAATCGTTACATTATTAAAGCGCATGCCAATCGTTTGATCACCCCCAGAAGCAACCAAATCGAGGTCTAGACTTCCAATAATAACGTTACCTGCAGGCTTTTGTTCGGCATCATCACTGCCTAGATTGATCGGGATCGAGATTGTTGTTGTTCCACCTCCTGGAGGAAGTACAGTGACAGTCATCGCATTCGAACCTGTCATATTGCCGCTATCGGTTGCTGTTACGGTAATCCTATGTGTGCCTTCCGATAATGTTGTTGAAAAGAAACCACTGTTGCCAATTGCTCCGTCAAGATTCGAATCCCAAGTCAGACTGGCTGTTACATCACCATCTTCCACATCTGCCCCGGTTCCGGTAAAAGTAATAGTATCTCCAAGCACAAAACTCGCTCCGCTGACGGGCGATGCAATCGAGACTGTAGGAGCAGTATTGGAGGTTCCTCCCGTGTCAGCATACTCGATATGCAGTACAGGCGCCTGTGCTTGATTACCCTCGAAAGAACGCGCACTACGCAAGCCAATGCCTGTAATAATAACGCTTAGTGCATTTCCACTGACCCAGCCTGAGCGTCCGATCACTTCACGAATAATTGGTGAAATATTAGCACTACGTTGGTCAATGCCGGAATCGCCAGCAGTTTTCCATGGATCACAAATCCATGAAACAGCTGCTGTTGTTCGCGCCCGTGACGAAATATCCAGATTGACATTGCGAGAATAGGTTGCTGAATCATTCACTGCTTCTGCTTCCAGAGTAAGCATAGTGAATTGAGGTTGTGATTCATCTGCCGTGAACTGTATATAAGCATTCACTATCGTCGCACCCTGCGGGATAGTCAGTCCATTGAAACGTATCCCAACCGTTTGGTGACCATCAGAGCGCACCATATCAAGATCGGCACTGCCAACAACCACATTCCCTGTAGCACTTTCTTCTGCATCATCTGTCCCTGCTGAAACCTGAAGCTCTATCGTGTTTACTTGTTGTCCTCCGGCAAGAATAATAACGATGATTTGATTTTCAGCTGATTTACCATCTGTATCAGTGATTGAAGCTTTAATCGTATGCGTTCCCACTGAGAGTATTGCAGAAACCGAGCTACCAGTGCCAATCGAGCCATCCAGGTTTGACGTCCAGACGATGTTTGCAGATATATTTCCGTCTTCCAGGTCATTACTGGTTCCAGTAAAAGTAATGCTCTCTCCTGAATTAAAGCTCGACTCATCAGCAGGAGCAGTGATTACTATCTCTGGCACTGCAGTAATGTAATCGAATTGCACCTGATTATTGGAGCCAATCGTGTTACCAGCTAAATCCTCAACATTGTTGACTGTTAATGTGTAGCTAACATTTGCGCTTAACGGGCTCGTTGTCAGTGTCACGATGCGTCCGAGAACTGACGCATTGGTGATGTTGATACCCTGCCCCAGACTGTAGTTAGCAACTGATCCGGCAGTAGTCTGATCAACTGGCTCGGAGAATTGCACGGAAACCACAGTCGCATCCGTAGCTGTCATTTTAACAACGCTGGGAGATGTATTGTCCTGGCTCTTGATAATCGTAAAATGATCCGCTTCTTGGCTGGCAGAATCCAGCATAATCGCATCCATGCGGTTACCATCAACATCGACGACCATCGAACCCAAGCTTCGAATAGATGCAAACATAGCCGGATGATTAAGATTTCCTCGAGTGCTAGTCCTACTGCCATTGCCACTCACTACGTAAACAGTCCCTTGGTTAGCACCACCACCTGCTGATTTAGTATAGGCTCCAGCACCATCTACCTGGCCATCACCACTATCTACAATCATTGAATTTTGTAACGTAGATGAATCACCATAATGGCTGTCAAGCAGGAATGAGCGCTCGTAAGAATGGCTATGACCAGCAAATACCACATCGACCCCATAGTTTTCCAGTATCGGTAGAACCCGCCCGCGCATATCGATTTCAGGGCCTTCTCTATCCGAATCATGAGAACCTTTTGTGTAGGGTGGATTGTGCCAGAAAGCAAACACCCAGGGTTTGTCATTGGCAAGAAGATCACTTTCTAGCCAAGTCAACATCTGACCCTCAGGCAAACGACTGGATTGATAAGAATCTAAACAGATGAAATGAATATTTCCGTAGTCAAAAGAATAATAAACCTCCGTGCCAGAAACCGCTCCACCGGCTTCAGCATTTGTGGGAATGTTGAAAGCTTGAAAATATGGGCCACTTTGCTCTACTGCAAATGAGGAAAAGGCATCATGGTTACCAAGTGCCGGCCAGAGTACACTTTGTTGCAGAATTTCAGGATACTGATTGAAAACGGCATTCTGGTATTGGCTATCGGTACCGTCGTTGTAAGCATTGTCACCCAGCATCAGCCAGAGATCGGGGGGATTACCATTGTTATAGGTTTTAAATGCATCTCGCACGGCACGGGAGTTGTTATCTGCGAGACCGGAATCGCCAATAATCCATAAACGAGTTGCTTTGGGAGTCCCTGGCTGTGGAGAGGTTGTAAAAAAATAGCCGCTATCGTCGCCTTCCAATACACCACTTGAATTACCCACCGAGTAAAAATAGTTGGTATCAGCTAGCAATCCGTTGATCGTTACCTCATGTTCATTTGTAGATCCAGGAATCGTCACTACATTGGTCAAATTGCCGGGAGCGTTGCCATAATGAACCACCGTATCAGTGGCAACATCAGTCCTCCATCGCACAATAATGCTGGTCGAAGTACCCAATTGTAGATAGGGTCCGCGTGTGACAACGAGCGCTTCTGCTTGGCCAGAAAAAGTAAACCAAGTCAAAAGAGTTAGTATGATTATATTTGCCAGGTTTGGTTTTATCATTGCTGTCTCATATCCTTTAGCGTTTGTGTTTAACAGCTGGATAACGCTTGAAAAAAACATTGTTATCGTTACTAGGAGGCTGCCCGAGAATAGAAGCCGTAGCGTGAGAAAGCGGTTTTGAGTCCATTATTTTGATTAAATGAGGCGAATACTTGCTGTATTGAACGAATTTAATCGAGAAAATGGGCCAAAATCCGCTTTTCCAGAGTAGGCTTTCTATTCTCGGACAGCCTCCTAGAAGCTGACCCTATCTCCCTATACGCATCGATACAACATTGATGGATTGCTAAGTCCCTGAGCACCATTAATTTAACAAATTTGCGCAGGAATTTTTTTCATCTTCAAGGTGCATCAACAGGCGCATAATGAGCTATGTAACTATTGATGCAACGCCGAAGATGAGAAAAAAGACCAGGAATCATGTTCAATTAATGATGCTCAGGGACAAAATACATTAACCATTTCACAGGTCAGTTGATCATTTACTTTCAAAGAGACACATGAATCAAGCAGTATTTGTACCGCTTATTCACGATACCAAGATTAGGCAGTTAGAGCAATGACCTTCTTGCTACTATATCGCGTTTTACTATCCTAGCCGGGTTACCAGCAATCAGGACGTTAGCTTCATCAAATGAATCAATCACTATACTCCCTAACCCAACAAATGAATTCTCTGCAATTTGCACACCTTGAGCAACCATGACAGCTGAACCGATATAACATTTTTCATTGATTGTAATTGCATGTTGCTTTCTTTGCCCTCCATGCGTCCAAAACTGGCTGCTACGTCCTGCTATGCGAGTGAGTTCTTTAATTGTTATGCCTCCACTAGCATCAAAAAAATGTCCATTTGTAATGTGAACATTCTTTCCAATTTTACAGTATGATAATCCTACTTTATTTGCAATAAGCTTGAATTCATTAAAATTTCCGATATTAGCTCCTTCTTCTATAACTAAATCAAAATCCCCTGTTAGTCTATTAAAACTCCCTATAATTGACTTTGTAATTGTAACAGTTCTTGCAGTAATAACCGAAAACATTCCAATTTTTGATGAATAAGAAATATTATATCCAAATAGATTATTGTATAAAAATATTCGCCCTGCATTTAATGGTATTAGAGAAATAATAATTGACACATATTTTTTCATTAATTATCCTTTAACAAATACAATATATTAATTAGAATCGATATAATTGATCAACAAACTCACATTGAAAGACTACTAGTACGCATTTCCCTCAAGTTAATGAGATGATTGTGCACAATCTGGATCACAAGGATTTTAATAAAGGAGTGGAAAACAGTGTGTAGACTCACCGCACATGAAAACTCAGCATCTTGTGCACGCACTTATTTATTGCGGATAGTTGCGCTGGAAGCCTTGTTGTAAAGTGACTAAGTACTCGATCATAAATATTTTAACAATTTTACTCAGGATTTTTTATCATATTCAAGACGCATGAACAGGCGCATAGTGAGCTATGTAACTGTTGATGCAACGCCGAAGATGATAAAAAAGACAAGTAAAATGTTAAAAGATTTATGATCGAGTACTTACAGCCAAGAGTTGCCACCTTATTCTCTACAAAGTATCACGCATACAATAGCTTAGCTTTCACATGCGAAGAGTATATTTTACAATCAAGCCCATAGTGTCATATTATCTGACCTTTTCTAATACATCAAGTTACTTTTCGTTTTGAATTTTCTTAATCATCTCACTTGTGGAGAAGCCTTCCGCAAATTGTAAAATTTTGACACTTCCTCCATTTTCGACAACACAATCATGCCCGGCTATTTCTTCTATTGTTTGATAATCCCCACCTTTTACAAGTATATCGGGCTTGATCCGGCATATCTCAGCTTCAGGTGTATCACCAGAAAATACAACCACCCAATCTACACAAACCAGTGCAGATAACATTTCAATACGTGATGATAAAAGGTTAATTGGACGTTGATCACCTTTTAGTCGCCGTACAGAATCATCATCATTAATCAGTATTATTAACCGATCTCCCAAAGCTTTTGCCTGCTGTAAATAGCGCAAATGACCAGGGTGTAGCAAATCAAAACAGCCGTTTGTCAAGACAATGGTTTCGTTTCGGAATTTAGCTTGTTGCACGATGCTAAGTAACTCTGAAATAGTCATCATCGAACCAATATGATGGTTATTGTGTTGTAAAAAATAACGTATTTCATCAACACTGACAGTAGCAGTCCCTAGCTTACCAACTACAATGCCCGCCGCTACGTTAGCCAGTGCTGTTGCTTGGGGAAATTTCAACCCAACCGCAAGCGCCGCTGCAAGACTGGATATTACTGTGTCCCCTGCTCCAGTTACATCATAAACTTCACGCGCCTGGGTAGAAAAATGCAACGCTTGTTGTCCTGCAACAAACAACGTCATGCCCAACTCACCCTGTGTAACCAACATGGCATCAAGAGCCAACCGGGCAAGTAAAGTCAGTCCTTTTTGTTCTAGTTGATGTTGATCTGCACAATCACCAACCACTGCTTCAAATTCCAGTTTGTTAGGAGTCAATAATGTTGCGCCTTGATAACGCACAAAATCAGTTCCTTTGGGATCAATTAACACTCTGATGCCAGCTTGGCGTGCCAGACGGATATATTCACTGCAATCAGTCAACGTGCCTTTACCATAGTCCGAGAGCACAACGACATCAATATCAGTGAGTAACGCTTCATATCTGGACAATAACAATTGACCGTCCAGCGCTGTAAAATCATCTTCAAAATCAAGCCGGATCAACTGTTGGTGTCGACTTAATACACGCAGTTTGGTAATGGTACGCGCTTGATCTGTGCGTTCGACTTTGCAATGAACATCAGCATCCGTCAGACAAGCGAGTAACTCGTTACCAGCGTCATCATTACCAATAAAACCCAATAACGTAACCGAGCCACCCAACTCCCGGATATTCAGCGCCACATTGCCCGCACCACCAGCCCGACCTTGCATTTGCTCAACACGCACTACAGGGACAGGGGCTTCTGGAGAAATACGTGCGGTGTCACCAGAGTAATAGCGATCAAGCATTAAATCGCCAACCACTAGAATATGGCTATCTGAGAATATAGGAATTTCCATTAAGCTAAACTCGTTGTTCAATCAGACGTTTATTCAATTAGCTCAATGGTTTTGATTGTGCCCATATACGGCAATAACACTTCAGGAATATCGATACTGCCATCGGCTTGCTGATAATTTTCCATCACTGCTACCAAGGTTCTCCCAACGGCTAAACCGGAGCCATTTACTGTGTTGACCAATTCTGGCTTACCAGTTTCCGGGTTACGCCAGCGGGCTTTTAGACGACGCGCCTGAAAACCCCTAAAGTTGCTGCATGATGAGATCTCACGGTATTGTTGCTGACCCGGCAACCACACCTCCAGATCGTAGGTTTTGGCTGATGAAAATCCGGTATCTCCAGCACACAACAGGACTTTTCGATAAGGCAAATCAAGTTGTTGCAGTATAGTTTCTGCATGTGCGGTTAATACTTCGAGCGCAGTGTCTGAGTCGTCAGGGCGTACAATTTGCACTAGTTCGACTTTTTCGAACTGATGTTGGCGGATCATGCCGCGTGTATCTCTGCCGTAGGAGCCAGCTTCGCTTCGAAAACATGGGGTATGCGCAACCAGTCGTAATGGCAGTTGTTTTTCCTCAATAATTTCATCACGCACCAGATTGGTCACTGGAACTTCGGCGGTGGGAATTAAATATAACAGCGGATCAAAATCTACTTTAAACGCATCTTCCTCAAACTTGGGTAATTGCCCGGTTCCAGTTAAGCTGGCGGCATTCACCAGATAGGGTACATAACATTCAGTGTAACCGTGGTTGCCAGTATGCGTATCAAGCATGAACTGAATCAGTGCTCGATGCAGCCGAGCCAATCCACCACGCATAGTAACAAATCGTGAACTGGTGATTTTAGCTGCCGCTTCAAAATCCATTTGTCCAAGCTCAACACCGAGGTCAACATGATCTTTTACTTCGAAATCGAATGTGCGTGGCTCACCCCAACGCATTATTTCGATATTGTCATCTTCACTTTTTCCATCAGCTACGTCGTCATCCAATAGATTGGGTAACTCAAGAAAATAGTTGTGTAGTTGTTGCTGAATTTGATTCAGCGTGGTTTCTTGTTGTTTGAGATCATCGCCAAGGGATTCAACTGCTTTTAACAATGGCTGAATATCCTCCCCTTGCGCTTTTGCCTTGCCAATTTGCCTGGATTGCGCATTGCGCTGAGCTTGTAATTCCTGAGTGCGAATTTGAACATCTTTACGCTGAGTTTCTAATTGTTCCAAGAGAGCAATATCGAGCTGTACATTGCGGCGCAACAATTGCTTTTCTACCTGTTCCATATCTTGACGAAACAGTTTCGGATCTAGCATTTGGGTTTTCTCCGGAGTTTTATAAAGGTGATTTGTTATTGAAGCAGGCGAGCGACCTGAATACCTGTCAGTGCTCCAACAGCACACAAGGCTGTATTTCCAAGCAATACTCCGAGCATCGTAGATAATTGATTATTCGGAACTATGTTTAATTCTATTACGTACATCACCAGATACACGCTAGAGAATGTAATAAAAAAACCAATTGTCAGCAATAATGTTGTTGCTTGAACCTCAAGGTGAATACCATTATTCTGCATGATTAAGCGTGCAACAAACCCAATAATGACTGAAACAATCAAGGTTATAGAGACAAACGCAAAGGGAAAAGCAATCCCAAACCAGTGAACAATACCGTTTTCTGATACGTGTAATAACTTCCCTATTTTCAGACCCAGCCAGACTGCTGCAAGACAAACCAGTACATTCATCAGCACATTACTCAGCGCTTTCAACATATGTCCTTGTTCCAGCAACGCCAGCGTATCCAAAGAAAAAGTGGAAAACGTGGTGAACGATCCGAAACAACCGACCAATAATGCCAGAGCAAATTCTTCTGCCAGAACCACTCGCTCCAACAGTAATGCTGTTGTCATTAAACCCAGCAAGAATGAGCCAATCACATTGACGGTAAGAGTACCATACGGAAAGCCCTTACCCAGCCAGCCATAGACACCACTACTCACCAGAAAGCGCAGGACTGCACCACCAGCCCCACCAATTGCAATTGCGAATACTTGATTCATTGTGCATGTCTCCAAATAACGCCGAAGGCAACAGAATCAGCGCTTTGCTCTCGACAAACAATCAACTCGCTATCAATCCCGCAACCGTGGGCGTACGCAGTATATTCTATTTTAAATGTGTCACTATTTCTGATCAGTCAATACCGAGATCAGAGACAAAACTGGCATCTTCTGTCACTTGCTCTGGCCTCACTCCAAGCTGGGATACAATGACATCTTTCATTCTTTCCCACACATCACTTTCATCAACTTGACCAGAGCGGCCAGATTGATAGAGAACGTCGACAATATGTCGATAGAGTTTTCCAACTGTATCAAAATTGCCAGCCTCTTCATCAGGAATATTGATATCAAATTCCTCTTCGATTGCCATTACAAGTTCAACAGACTCTAGACCCATTTCTTACTCCATAGAGCACATGCCAGGAGACTGTCCGAGAATAGAAAGCCTACCGCGGAAAAGCGGATTTTGGCCCATTTTTCCGATTAAATTCGTTCAATGCAGCTCTTGGACAAAATAGAGGGTAAGCTGAGTAATTACAAATTAATTATTCTCAGGCACTTACATATAAACTTTTCATACGCTGTCTATCTGGCCGCATAACAACACCTTTCTCAGTGACTATCACATCAATCAAATGTGCCGGAGTCACGTCAAACACTGGATTCCAGGCATCAACCAGTGAAGCTTCGTTTTGATAGCAATCTGGCAGTAGCTCAACAGGATCTCGTTGCTCTATTGGGATTTTATTGCCATTGGGTAAATTCCAATCAATCGTTGAACTTGGCGCTACAATCATGGTTTTAAGCTGATGTTGCTTTGCCAATGTTGCTAATGCGTATGTGCCTATCTTATTCGCAGTATCGCCATTCGCTGCAATTCTATCAGCGCCGACAATGATCCATTGTACTTTACCTTGCTGCATCAAGTAACCAGCAGCGAGATCCGCAATCAATATAGAGGGAATATTATCCTGCTGCAACTCCCAAACAGTAAGGCGAGCACCTTGCGACCAGGGTCGGGTTTCGGTTGCATAAACCTGTTGCAAACCACGATTAACAGCGCTGCGAATGACTCCTAACGCTGTTCCATAACCACCAGTTGCCAACGCGCCTGCGTTACAGTGAGTTAATACAGCTCTGGTATCACCCAACAAATCTGCTCCATAATCACCCATAGAGACATTGGCATCAATATCGTCTTGATGGATTTGCTTGGCTGTATGCAGTAAAAAAGGCTCTGGGTCACCCTCGAGGCCAGCGAACAGAGCTCTCATCTTATCTAATGCCCAAGCCAGATTAACCGCTGTTGGACGGGATTCGGCAAGCAGCGTGATATCATCAAGAATCACTGTTTTCCAATTGAGCGGAGATTGTGCGTAGCGCTGTCGAGCTGCCAACACGATTCCATATGCAGCGGCAATACCAATCGCTGGCGCACCTCTAACTTGCATGGACTGGATTGCCCCTGCAACTTCCTCGACAGTTGTTAGCAGATGATGCGTAACCAACTCAGGCAAATAACGTTGATCCAAAATTCGTAACCCCGAACCAGACCATTCAACGGCTAGCAATTGCTTGTTTAATTGAGCACTTGATTGCATAGTTATATTTCGTGCGATCATGATTAAGGTGGTTTGACGGAATAAAGTTACCAAGATTGCGCAGGATTTTTGTTTCTGACCGAACCATCTCAAAAGGCGCATAGTCATTCTACGCAACGATTGAGATTGCGTTGGTCAGGAGCAAAAAG
>JAZGEP010000095.1:0-10182 GCA_036478815.1 Methylococcales bacterium | reverse complement strand
GGTGCAGGGATAACCGAGAAAATGATCGGCCTCTATCTGCATATAACTCAGAGAATCTTGCAAACGTTGTTGCTGATCGGGTGTCAGGTTGCAATGAGCCAATCGATCATAGATGGATTTCATGCTTACCTCCTGTTATTGGTTCAGGTCGCAGCTGTTATAAAATTACATCTTAGCGAACTAAACTATTGTGAGGTATTGACTGTATTTCCCTGTGATTGGGATTTACTCTTGTTAGGCTGTTTTTTACTGGATAAAGTTCCTGTGTTTGTATTTTAGCCAGTGGTATTAACAATACTACCTGTATATTGCCGTGCCCGTGGAATTAGAATGCATACTCTTCGCATCAGCGTAATCTGTAACTACTCAGATTGCCCTCTAGTAGTCTTTCAATGTGATATTACCGGGTATAGAAAGTCGATAAATGGTCATCTGCGTTGTTGCACTCGTTTGGATTAGCCTGCTAGTCCTGCTCTCGTGCGCCTAGCAGCTAACCACTTCTCAACTCCCTATACACGGCAATATCACATTGACAGACTACTAGTTTGTTCAAGAGCAAGGCGAAAGCGCGGAGTTTATAGGAATAAATGAGCACTTTCCAGACAGCGATTGGACAAACTAGAGGGTAAGCTGAGTAGTTACTCAATTTTATAGCTTTCAACCCAGGTCTCTTTTCCTCTGGATTTTTTGGACGTAATATAAATCTTGTTGCCTAAGGTTACGGGTCGGGACAGAGGAACTCCTGTTCCAAGGAGTGTTTTTTGAGCAATCAATTGGCCATCTTTAATACGTACGCCATAAAGCGTTCCAGGTGAACCAATCTCAATCACCCAAATAACTTCACCATGTTTTTCCAATGTGGTAATCACAGGTAAGGTTGGAGCACTACGAAACGTTGTTGTTGCTGCTTTGTGTTTGGGGTTGGGAAATTGCCAAAAGCGCTCAAATTGCGGTTTACCGTGTTTTTGAACTATTTTTAAAGCGATTAAACCAGCAGCATGAGTTTCATCCGAAACAAAGGTTGGAAAAATAACCACCGGCGTTTCATCAACTATTGAAACAGCAGGATGGGTCACCATCATGCCGCGCCATGAAAGTTTGCAAGGATCTGCCTCTGTACCGCAAGTCTCAATTAACTGGAAACGATCATACATTGTGCCTAAGTGATTTGCGTCCAATAGATACGCAGCGCCTTCTTTTCCTGCTTGAACAACAACTGATTGTTGATTGCTCAAATCAATTTTAACCGGGGCATTTGCTCCCAGGTCATAATCCATTCTTGCCAGGCATTCAAGATGGTTCATGTTGTCGCATTCACCTGTTACTGGTTTTAAAGGCTTATCTCCCGGCTTTAGCCTGGGAATAAACAAGTTTTTACACGATTCCATGCAAGCCAGAGCAGGATTGAGTGGGTTAAAGTTTTCACACAACTTGTCATCACAACCAGGATTAAAGTCCAGACCAGGTTTCACGCGCATCAAGGTGTTGGCGTAATCATGCCTTACCAGATCGATTTGACCATTACCGGTTGGCACCAGCAATTCATAGTCATCTCCCTGATAATAAACCTGGGGACCAGCAGGCGTCCAAATGCCTCCTGCGCAAACCAATTCCTGCGTAGCATATTTATAAGTCACTTCGCACTTGCTTTCCGGCGTAGTCACCAAGGTGTTTTTTATGGCATTAGCAGAACCTTGCTGCTTCCAGGCATCCAGATCAATTTCAAACAACCAGCCATGAAAAGGTTGCGCATCAGCGGCATTACCGAAAGCAGCGTAAATAAAGCCCAACTCTGATCCCGGTTTCCTGGCATGTTTGACTTCAGAGTGCGAAAAAGCATAAGGCGCATCAAATTTAACCATCGCTTTACCGTCAACCTGGGGTATTTCTGCAGTCAGTTCAAGAATAGGAAAATCGGCGTTAAGTTTTCGTAGTGGGATATCAATAACAGCAACGCGGTGACTTTCTCGTCCTTTTTTACCCAACATTTGATACAGCACAATGAGATTACCCTCGACTTGCACAGGTGTTGACATAATTAATACCCGCAATTCAGATGTTCTGGGAAGCTCCACCTGTCCCAATTCCGCGCCAGTTTCAGCATCAAGAAATGAGATCGTACCCGCCGCAACAGGAACAATGATTTGTGGGTTTTTTGATGTTATATCAAGTACTGCTGACGCCTGAATTGGGCCATTAAAAGGTATTGAAGGATGCGTTTTAGTCGGAAAATGACGAGTCAGTTGTACTGGAAGCGTATCGCTCACTATTGCCATAGAAAATAACAATAATCCGGTGAAGAGAATAATGTCTTTGAATGAAATAAGAAAAAAAGGCTGTCGATACATGAGGTTGATTAATTAATTTTCAATGAAAAGTGGGATGGTGCCTATCACTAAATAATTAAGCATTTGACAATATAATCACTTATTAGGTGCTGGCACGATACTTAAAGCCATATAAATACAACCCAATATACACAGGAACAAGAATTATCATGTAAAGGAGGATGAGTGAAAATAAATAAGGCTCACTTTCTAGCTCGTATTCAGAAACAAATTCTCTGAAAAAGATAAATGCGTCCCAAACAATCAACACTGGCAAAAAGAATTTCCAAAAATTATGCCCGAATATGGATTTTTTAAATGTGTAGCCGAAAACACCGATTAACCACATTTAAAAATCAAAATAATCAAATACATCTGCTTGATCTGCCCAATCCATACCCATATAAAAAGACAGCAGGAAAAACATGGTCATTAAAATAATGATAGGCCTTGAAGAATGTTCTATGCGTCATACTTGTTAGTGCTCCTAACAATGCAAGAAACTGATTTATTTCTCATAAGCTCTTGTGCTTTAGACTCTATCTTGAAGGCTGTCCGCATATAGAAGCCACAGCAAGGAAGAGCTATTTAATGATCTATAAATATTTTACCTCGACAATTTCAAACTCTCTGACACCGCTTGGCACCTGGACTGTGACATCAGCGCCTTCTGCCTTGCCGATCAGTGCGCGTGCGATAGGAGATGTTATTGAGATGCGACCTTCTTTGATATTCGCCTCATCTTCGCCAACAAGCTGATAAGTCACGTTCTCGCCATTGTCGATATCTTCCAGTTCAACCGTTGCACCAAAGATTACTTTTCCGCCACCGTCAATTTTGGTGATATCGATGATTTGCGCGTTAGACAGCTTGCCTTCTATATCTTTTATGCGTGCTTCAATAAAGCCTTGTTGCTCTCGTGCAGCATGGTATTCGGCATTTTCTTTTAGATCACCATGTTCCCGGGCATCAGCAATATCCTGGATAACCTGGGGACGATCATTATTTTTCAAGCCTTGTAATTCTACACGCAGATTCTCTGCGCCGTTAACAGTTAAAGGTATTTTATCCATAGTGTTTATCCTGTAATACCATGTTATCACATGGTGTAAAAATCAGAGTTTGCGATGCAGTTCCTGGAGGGCAATCACTGAGTTTGTGTTTTTTTGTGTGAGTGCCAGGCAAGTTGCCACGGCTCCTGCCAGGGTGGTGATGTATGTGACTTGATGCTGCAATGCTTCTCTACGTAATAGATAGGAATCTGCGATGGCTTTTTTGCCAGAAGTTGTATTGATCAATAATTGAATTTCATTGTTTTTAATCATGTCCACAATATGCGGTCGGGCTTGTTTGATTTTGTTGGCAACTGCACATTCAATTCCTGCGTCCTGCAATGTTTTTGCGGTTCTGCCGGTTGCTGCTAATTCAAAGCCAACTGCTTGTAAATTACGCGCAACTGGAATTATTTTTTGCTTGTCAGCATCGCGTACACTAATTAACGCTTTACCGCCTTTTAGTGGTTTTTCGCCAGCGCCGCGTTGGGCTTTGGCATAGGCTTCTCCAAAACTTGCACCAACCCCCATTACTTCGCCAGTGGATTTCATTTCCGGGCCGAGCAAAGTATCCACTCCTGGAAACTTAATGAATGGAAATACGGCTTCTTTGACCGAATAGTACTCCGGAATGCGTTCTTCGGTTGCAGCTTGTTGTTGCAGGGTTTGACCAATCATACATTTCGCAGCAATTTTGGCAAGTGGATAACCCGTTGCTTTCGAGACAAAAGGAACGGTACGTGAAGCACGTGGATTGACTTCCAGTACATAAACATCCTCACCTTGTATGGCAAACTGAGCGTTCATTAGCCCAACGACATTTAGACTGCGCGCCAGCTGGGTGACTTGTTGGCGAATCTTGTCCAGTAGTTTTTTATCCAGATCATAAGCCGGTAGCGAGCAAGCCGAATCACCAGAATGAATACCGGCTTGTTCTATGTGCTGCATTAAGCCGCCAATCAAAACCTGTTCACCATCGCAAATCACATCAACATCCATTTCGATGGCGTTGTCCAGAAAACGATCCAGCAGAACAGGCGATTCATTGGAAACATCAACCGCATCTTGCATATAAATACGTAATTCATCGTGATTGAAGACGATTTCCATGGCACGACCACCCAGCACATACGATGGGCGTACAACCAAGGGATAACCCAGTTGCTCTGCGCAACGAATGGCTTGCTCTGTTGAACGCGCTGTGCGATTCGGTGGTTGTTTGAGTTTGAGTTGATCAATCAATTGTTGAAAACGCTCGCGGTCTTCAGCCAGATCAATCGCGTCAGGGCTGGTGCCAATAATCGGCACAGCTTCTGCTTCCAGCGCACGAGCCAGTTTTAGCGGTGTTTGCCCACCGTACTGCACAATCACCCCTGTGGGTTTTTCAATACGAATAATTTCCAGCACATCTTCCAGCGTTACCGGCTCGAAATAAAGTCGGTCTGATGTATCAAAATCAGTAGACACTGTTTCCGGATTACAGTTGATCATGATGCTTTCATAGCCTGCTTCACGCATTGCCATTGAGGCATGAACACAGCAGTAATCAAACTCAATACCCTGACCGATGCGATTCGGGCCGCCACCAAGAATAATAATTTTTTCTCGATCAGTCGGCAGTGCTTCGCATTCTTGCTCGTAGGTAGAATACAAATAAGCGGTGCTTGAGGAGAATTCAGCAGCACATGAATCAATACGTTTGTAGACCGGATGAATACCCAGTTGATGACGCAATGTTCGCACAGCATCTTGTGTGCTATCAAGCAAGGTTGCCAAGCGAGTATCGGCAAAGCCTTTACGTTTTAACTGACGTAATTGTTCTGCCGTCAAGTCATCGATAAACTGACTGGTGAGTTGTTGTTCGATACGTACCAGATCTTCTATTTGTGCCAAAAACCAGCGGTCAATCTTGCAGATATCGAACACTTGATCAATGCTCATCCCATAACGAAAAGCATCGGCAACATACCAGAGCCGATCCGGGCCAGGGAAGCGCATTTCATGGGTGATAACATCTTCAATATCAACATCATCACGACTCTGCACAGATGTTTCGTTGAGACCATCAACTCCAATTTCCAGACCACGCAAGGCTTTTTGTAGTGACTCCTGAAAAGTACGACCTATCGCCATCACTTCCCCAACAGACTTCATCTGTGTTGTCAGTCGATCATTAGCTTGTGGGAATTTTTCGAATGCAAAACGTGGAACTTTGGTCACCACGTAATCAATCGACGGTTCAAACGATGCCGGAATCGCACCACCGGTTATTTCATTACGCAACTCATCCAGTGTATAGCCAACAGCCAGTTTTGCAGCAACCTTGGCAATCGGAAAACCAGTTGCTTTCGATGCTAAAGCCGATGAGCGTGAAACCCGTGGATTCATCTCAATCACAATCATCCGTCCATCATCCGGGTTGATTGCAAATTGCACGTTGGATCCACCGGTATCGACACCGATTTCACGCAGCACAGCAATCGATGCATCGCGCATCAGTTGATATTCTTTGTCGGTCAGGGTTTGCGCTGGGGCAACGGTAATCGAATCGCCGGTATGAACGCCCATTGGATCAAGGTTTTCAATGGAGCAGATAATGATGCAATTATCATTAGTGTCACGCACCACTTCCATTTCGAATTCTTTCCAGCCCAGTACTGATTCTTCAATCAATAATTCATTAGTGGGGGAAAGATCGAATCCGTGTTCACAGATGTTGAGAAATTCTTCTCGGTTGTAGGCAATACCACCGCCACTGCCACCCATCGTAAACGAAGGACGAATAATGGTTGGAAAACCAATCTGTTCGGAAGCGGCAAGTGCCTCTGTCATATTGTTGGCAATCAACGAACGGGCCGTTCCCAGACCCAGCTTGGTCATGGCATCGCGGAATTGTTGACGATCCTCGGCCTTATCAATCGCTTCCCGTGAAGCACCAATCATTTCAACAGTGTGCTTTTTGAGAATACCTTTGCGCTCAAGATCCAGTGCACAATTTAGAGCTGTTTGGCCTCCCATGGTTGGCAGCAAGGCATCAGGCTGCTCTTTTTCGATAATGCTGGCAACGGTTTGCCAGTCAATTGGTTCGATGTAAATGGCATCTGCAGTTTCTGGGTCGGTCATGATTGTTGCCGGATTGGAATTGACCAGAATTACCCGGTAACCTTCTTGCTTTAGCGCCTTGCATGCCTGGGTTCCTGAGTAGTCAAACTCACAAGCCTGACCAATCACTATTGGGCCAGCGCCGAGTAGTAATATCGATTGTAGATCGGTTCTTTTTGGCATTGTGGCAGTTAATTCGCAGGTCTTGGGTGATTGATCATCAATTCAACAAATTGATCAAATAGTGACTCGATATCGTGTGGACCGGGACTGGCTTCTGGATGTCCCTGAAAACCCATTGCCGGACAATCAACATGCTTGATACCTTGCAGTGAACCGTCAAACAACGAACGATGGGTAGCTTGCAAGTGACCAGGCAAACTGCTCTCGTCCACAGCAAACCCATGATTCTGGCTGGTAATCATCACTTTGCCACTGGCCAGATCCTGTACTGGATGATTGGCGCCATGATGACCAAATTTCATCTTGATGGTTTTGGCATCAGCAGCCAATGCCAGTAATTGATGCCCCAGGCATATACCAAAAATGGGCATTTTCTGTTCCAGCAAATCACGAATCGCCTGAATCGCATATTCACAAGGTTCGGGATCTCCAGGCCCATTCGACAAGAGCACACCATCTGGCTTGAGTTTTAAAACTTCGCTTGCGTTGGTAGTTGCTGGTACGACACTCACCTTGCACTGCCGGTTTGCCAGCAATCTGAGAATGTTGCGCTTGACTCCAAAGTCGTAGACAACGACATGTCGCTTGATTGCAGACACTTCGGAATAGCCCGTCTCCAGTTGCCAGGTGGATTGTGTCCATTGATAAGCATTGGATGTGCTGACCTGTTTGGCTAGATCCATCCCTTTCAACCCTGGAAAGGCTTTTGCGGCTGTTAATCCAATACTGGAATTCACAGCATCGCCAGCCATAATGCAACCACGTTGCGCTCCTTTATCACGCAGCAAACGTGTCAACCGGCGTGTATCAATATCGGCAATTCCAACAACATGATGGTGCTGAAGATAGTCTTGCAGACTGGATTGTGATCGCCAGTTGCTGGTGGCTAACGGTAAATCTCGAATCACCAAACCGCTGACATGAATCGCTGCAGATTCTTCATCTTCAATTGTCGTGCCCGTGTTACCTATATGCGGATAAGTCAGCGTAACAATCTGGCTTGCATACGAAGGGTCAGTGAGAATTTCCTGATAGCCCGTCATTGCTGTATTGAACACCACTTCTCCAACAGATTGACCGTCTATACCAATGGAAATACCATCAAATTGACTGCCGTCTTCAAGTACAAGCAGCGCAGGTTTACTCAAGATTAAATCCTCAATTGTAAAATTAAAAAACGAGAAGAATCGGTCTGTTTTTCTGCACTCAAAACTGCTCTGATTGCTCTCAAATCCAGCTAAGGAGAAAATGCGCAGTGTAGCCGAGAACATGAAGATTTCCTTCATAGTTCCGTTTTAACACAGGCACGTAAACCTTGCGTTGGTTGTTCAAAAACGCAACAGAGGCAAGCTGATTAAGGAATGAATTTTTAATAACTTTCCATTCCGTTAAGTTCAGATGTATCACATCAATTGTACGGTATTCAATAAGTCAGTGTCCATGAACGAACAACGGCGAACAGTCGGCAAACATCACCATTCAAGTAAAAACTGGGACTTAGCGCTCAAAAAATCATTTTCCATCTAAAACTCCGCTATTTTTTTTAGCAATCCGTCCGATAAAACAGTAATAGATGTTTTTGATCGCTCATTGTGGCATCCCTTTTGTTATTGGGCATGCCCACAAAATCCTCATAACCACAGGTACAATCATGAACACGCTCTACCGCCAAATTCAACTTATTCTGTTGACCTGTTTTGTACTGATGAGTGGCAACAGCCATGCAATGGATTGTTCGCTTGATGTTGATGGCAATGGTCAACAAGATGCGCTTACCGATGGCTTGCTGATTATACGTCACCTGTTTAATCTGACTGGTCCAGCGCTGATTCAAAATGCACTGGGAGTAAATGCTCAACGCAATTCACCTGAGCAAATAACCAGTTATCTAAACACAGCCGCATGCCAACACTATTTCGATGTTGATGGGAATCAATCACCTGATGCATTGACTGATGGTTTGATTATTATTCGCAAGTTGTTTGGTATCACTGGTGTGGCACTAACCAAAGATGCAATCAGTCAAAATGCTACTCGCACTACAGCGACTGAAATTATTGACTGGCTGGATGCTGATAACCAACAGCAGAGACCAGAACAAATCAAACTGAACCCGACTGATGCTGCCCGTTTTCTTACCCAGGCTACATTTGGCCCAACTGATGAAAGCATTGATCAACTGATTACTATTGGAAGTTACCAGGCCTGGCTACGACAACAAATGGTCGAGCCGATAAGTTATCAGCTCAAACCTACCCAAGACTACTGGTTAAAGAATTGTCCTTTGAATGATGATGGGCAATTGATTAATCATCCATCTGAAATAGCCGACACCTGGGAAGCCAGACTTGGTCGTCACAATGTCTGGTGGAAAACACTGCTGCATGGCGAAGATCAATTACGTCAGCGTGTTGCTTTTGCGCTAAGCCAAATTTTTGTTGTTTCGGATCAGCCAGAAATGCTGGGGAACTCCCAGTTCGGAATGGCCAGTTACTACGATACCTTGCTCAAACACTCATTCGGTAATTATCGGGAATTGCTCGAGGACGTTACTTTGCATCCTGCAATGGGCTTGTATCTGGGAATGCTACGTAATCAAAAAGCGAATGCAGTGCTTAATATCCGCCCTGATGAAAACTATGCGCGTGAAGTGTTACAACTATTTTCCATTGGTGTACATGAACTCAATATTGATGGCACGATAATACTTGAACATGGACAACCCATCCCCACCTACAACCAGCAAACCGTTCAGGAATTTGCGCGTGTTTTTACTGGCTGGAATTATGCTGATGTGGATTGGCATGCATGGATTGGTCATGGCAACCGAACGCTGCCAATGATTCCTGTTGAAGAGTTTCATGACCGCAACGAAAAGCAATTATTAAATGGCACCAGACTGGCTGCTAATAAAACCGCGCGAGCTGAACTAAATGCTGCGCTGGATAATATTTTCAATCACCCAAATGTTGGGCCATTTATTTCTAAACAGCTCATTCAACGACTAATCACCAGTAATCCTACGTCTGCTTATGTTGCCCGTATTGCCAGGGTTTTTAATAATAACGGCAATGGGGTTCGTGGCGATTTGGCTGCTGTTGTCAGTGCCATTTTGTTAGATGAAGAAGCACGCAATGGACACAAAACCATCCCCACATTTGGCAAGTTAAAAGAACCTTTGTTACGACTAAGCCATATTTTTCGAGTCTTTGATTTACAACCTAATATTAAAGAAGGTAGCTTTTGGGAACATCAATCCTGTGGACGTGGTGAATATCCAGCCTATGTGATTGGTGATTCCTGGTCCCACTTACCCGGGTTGGGGAAAGAAATTGGACAAGCTGTGCTGCAAGCTCCAAGTGTATTCAATTTCTATCGACCAGACTATACGCCGCCTGGAATGTCTGGCGAAACGGGTCTAATCGCTCCTGAATTTCAGCTCGCCACTGAAAATTTTGTTATCAACACAGCCAATCTAATCAATTACAGCATCTATTGGGCTAAACCAACCTCTGGAG
>JAZGEP010000094.1:0-14525 GCA_036478815.1 Methylococcales bacterium | reverse complement strand
CCCATATCAATTAACATCTGACAACCGGACAATGAATTTCTTTTTCATATGCACTCTCAATAAAATATTGACTATTTATGAGAAAGTACTTTCAGATTAGGCGATATCAGATTGAAAGACTACTAGTCAGCCGCCAGTCGCCTCGTTTGAGTGATTCAATCTCAGTGCGCGTAGCGCTTCCTTCTATATTCTTGCTCATCAGTGGTCGATATACTTCATCACTTCCTGCCACCACATCCGCCAGTGCTCCAGAGGCAAACTATTATGATTCGAGTTTTCAAAACGCCAGAGCTTCTTTTGTTCCGGTAAAGCATCGAACAAAACCATTGTACGTCGGTTTGGTATCACCTCATCCTGTTCAGCTAATAGCATTGCAATATTGCCTTGAAAATTACGAAGTTTGGGAACATTATCAAATTTATCCATAAGCAGCCATTGAGCCAGGAAATACCAGTAATGATGTTGTGCGACTTTGTTCATTGCATCAAACGGCGTTATTAACAGTAAGCCCTTCACAGGAACCTCTAACGAAGCTACGATACCCGCCACAATGCCAGTACCCAATGATTCTCCGCACAGGAATAAAGGTTCTTTAAATGCTTGCAATGCCATTTTTGCGGTGGCAATACCATCTTTGATCAGCACCGCTTCGGAAGGCTTCCCACTGCGTATACCATAACCGGGATATTCGGCGATAATTACTCTGTATCCCAAATTTTGCAATGCATCGATGTAATAAGTCCTGTGTAGCGCAGCGCCCGCATTGCCGTGAAAAACCAGCACAGTCCCTTTTGCATCAGTCACAGGAGTTCTGCTCATGATGCCATGCAGATTTGTTGGTGACGGCCAAGACTGCAAGTTTAAGTCTGTGATCAGCTCTTCATGCTGTTCCTGCGTAAAGCGAGTTGGGAAATACATCATTTTGCGCTGTAGTAAAAATACTGCCAGTAGTATTAGTAAATAGGTCAGTAAAAAAGTCATAACGCGAGAAATCTTCATAAGGAGTGACAGGTTGTGTCGCCAAAAATAGTCTAACAATATTTGAAGTATGAGATAGATTTAGGATGGTTGCCAGCGTGTCAAGACATGCTTTCTGTAAAATATATTCAGGATTTACAAGTCCATGCATTGATTGGCAGGCACGATTGACCTTATATGAATATCCTAATATGAACACATAAAGCCTACGCCAATTGATCAAGTTATTCCATGCACGTAAGAGGTGAGGCGCTTCGAAAAAAATGCTGGCTGTTTTGAAAAAGTGTGAATATTCGCTGTTCTACAATAGCTTTTTCAATGATTCCATTGTGATCCTCAACAACAGCTAATCAGCTTTCGACAGAACTGCGAAGCGATGGGTGAGTATTGACACAGTCAATAAAGCGCCTGATCTTTGTTGGTGATGAGTTGGATTGGTTATATTCTCTTCTGAATCAATTTGATAAAGCATAGTCCTAACACATTGAATCACTTTTAAACGCATTCAGCATACAGATATGAGTTGCATCAATGTTGTATGTTGGGTAGCATGAACGGTTTTTTTACACTTTATCAGTGAGTCAAGTATCTCACTGATTTGTTACTTAATTTGATCTCCAGTTAATTGGTGCATTCATCAATTATACAACCACTTTAACGCCTAATCTTTGTAGAGTACAACCATGACAGATTTATCCCTTTATAGAAACATTGGTATTTTCGCACATGTTGATGCGGGAAAAACAACAACAACGGAACGCATCCTGAAGTTGACGGGTAAAATCCATAAACTAGGTGAAGTGCATGACGGTGCGGCAACAACCGATTTCATGGAGCAAGAGCAAGAACGTGGAATTACCATTCAATCAGCTGCGACAACTTGTTTTTGGAATGATCACCGTTTCAATATTATTGATACCCCAGGCCACGTTGATTTTACCATTGAGGTGTATCGTTCACTAAAAGTGCTTGATGGTGGTGTTGGTGTTTTCTGTGGCTCGGGTGGTGTTGAGCCTCAATCGGAAACCAATTGGCGTTATGCTAATGACTCAGAAGTCGCGCGTATTATTTATGTGAATAAACTGGATCGTATTGGTGCTGATTTCTACCGAGTGGTTAAACAAGTCGAAGATGTACTTGGTGCCAATCCATTGGTAATGACGTTGCCGATTGGTACTGAAGATGACTTTGTTGGCGTTGTTGATTTACTAACACGTGAAGCCTGGGTGTGGGATAACTCAGGCGATCCAGTCAATTATGAAATTCAGGATGTCCCTGCTGATATGGTCGATCTTGTTGAAGAATGGCGTGAAAAAATGATTGAGCTCGCATTGGAGCAAGATGATGATGCGATGGGGAAATACCTGGATGGTGAGCAACCTAGTATTGAAACAGTTAAAGCCTGCATTCGTAAGGGCACCATTGCACTGGATTTTTTCCCAACCTATTGTGGTTCTGCATTCAAAAATAAAGGTGTGCAACCGCTTCTTAATGGGGTTGTCGATTATCTGCCTAGTCCAACAGAGGTAAAACCACAGCCTGAAGTCGATAAGGAAGGTGAAGAAACCGGCGAATTTGCGATTGTTGATCCAGAAAAGCCATTGCGTGCATTAGCTTTCAAAATCATGGATGACCGTTATGGCGCATTGACCTTTATTCGTATTTATTCAGGTCGATTAAACAAAGGCATGACCATATTAAACTCTTTCACTGGGAAAACTGAACGCATTGGTCGTTTGGTAGAAATGCATGCTGATGAACGTATAGAAATTGATTCTTCTCAGGCTGGCGATATTATTGCTGTTGTGGGCATGAAAAACGTCCAGACTGGTCATACATTATGTGATGTTAAAAATCCTGCAACTCTGGAACCAATGGTCTTCCCGGATCCAGTAATCTCGATTGCTGTTGCACCGGTCGATAAAGCCGGGACTGAAAAGATGGGCATAGCGATTGGCAAAATGATTGCAGAAGATCCATCGTTTCGGGTTGAAACCGATGAAGATAGTGGTGAAATTATCCTCAAGGGCATGGGTGAATTACACCTGGATATTAAAGTTGATATTTTAAAACGTACCCACGGGATTAATGTGACTGTTGGTAAACCACAAGTCGCTTACCGTGAAACCATTACTCAATCGATTGAAGATAGCTATACACACAAAAAACAATCGGGTGGTTCTGGTCAGTTCGGTAAAATTGATTATAAGATTGAGCC
Source organism: Methylococcales bacterium (assembly GCA_036478815.1). Taxonomy (GTDB): domain Bacteria; phylum Pseudomonadota; class Gammaproteobacteria; order Methylococcales; family DRLZ01; genus DRLZ01. The sequence continues at coordinate 11,329 of JAZGEP010000094.1, read as the reverse complement.
AGGCGAGCCTGGTTCCGGGTTTGTATTTGAATCAAAAGTAACCGGGGGTAATGTTCCTAGAGAATTCTGGCCAGCGGTTGAAAAAGGTTTTGCTGGCTGTATTGATCAAGGCGTATTGGCTGGTTTTCCGTGCCTGGATTTTAAAGTCACTTTATTGGATGGCGCTTTTCACGCAGTTGACTCCTCGGCTGTTGCCTTTGAAATTGCCGCAAGAGCCGCTTATCGTCAATCTCTGCCTAAAGCTGGACCGCAACTGATTGAACCGATTATGAAGGTCGATGTGTTTACGCCGGAAGATCATGTCGGTGATGTGATTGGTGATTTAAACCGTCGTCGCGGAATAATTAAGTCGCAAGAAGCGGGTGTGACAGGTGTGCGTATTAAAGCGGAAGTGCCTTTGAGTGAAATGTTTGGTTACATCGGCGACTTACGTACAATGACATCGGGTCGTGGACAATTCTCTATGGAATTTTCTCATTATTTGCCATGCCCTAAAAATGTTTCAGAAGATGTCATCAAGGAAGTGCTGGAACGTAATAGTAAGAAATAAGGTAACTATTCAGCGTAATCTGTAACTGCTCAGATTGCACTCTAGTTTGTTCAAGAGCAAGGCGAAAGCGCGGAGTTTACAGGTGTAAATGAGCACTTTTAACGCAGCAATTGGACAAAATAAAGGGTAAGCTGAGTAGTTACGAAATAAGGTTATTCTGTTACAGGGGTTATTCCGCAAATCTATTCTCGGATTAGCCCCTGTTTCTGTGTCAGCATGACAAGGGTTTTCCACAAGTTTGACATTGTGGGTTTTTGTTTAACTTCATCGTCTGCCATTCCATACTTAATCCATCAAATAGCAGAATTTTGCATTGTCTTTCTTGCTCAGGACAAGCCAGTAATTTGATGGTTTCCAATGCCTGCATACTGCCGATGATTCCTGGGAGCGGGGAGATCACTCCCGATTCCGAACAGGTTTCAGCGATTTCATTATTGTCATCATTATCAGAATAGAGACAGTTGTAACATGGGCTGTTGTTTTTGCCAGGAGTAAAGACAGCCAGTTGACCTTCAAAGCGAATCGCTGCTCCAGAAACAAGCGCTGTCGACGTGTTTACACAGTGTTTGTTTAACTCAAATCGAGAAGAAAAGTTATCAGTGCAATCCAGCACTACATCTACATTGTTGACTTGCTCACCTAATTCAGCATCGTGTAGCTGTGTCGTAACGGTCTCAATCTGTGTGTGAGGGTTAAGCCTGAGCAGGGTATCACGAGCAGCCTCAACTTTTAATCTACCAATATCTTCAGTGTTGAAGGCAATTTGACGTTGCAGGTTTGCTAAATCAACCCGGTCATGGTCATTGAGAATAAGTTTGCCGATGCCTGCAGCTGCAAGATAGAGTGCCGCCGGACAACCCAATCCACCCAGCCCACGAATCAATACACTTGCATCCAGCAGTTGTTGCTGACCTTGTATATCAACCTGCGATAACATGATCTGGCGGTTGTAGCGTAATAATTCCTCATCATTCATGTCACTTTGCCGTATTAAATTGATTTTGGGGTTGAAAAACCCGGTACCAGTTACCATCTGGATATAAGTTTATCGCAAGTTTAGTCTGCTGGATTAAAGCTACACAAGTGTAGCAAAAATCAGCAATTTTAAACCAGCAAATAAGGTTGACAGGATCAACCATGATGATATTATTAGCACTCAGATGTGTTGAGTGCTAATAAATTTTAATATCTTGACACACATTAATTTGGAATTAACGTAATCATTCGGAGTGAATTATGAATATCAGACCATTACACGATCGTCTTGTTGTAGAGCGAATGGAAGAGGAAGCAATGTCTGCAGGCGGTATTGTCATTCCTGATGCAGCGAAAGAGAAACCCAGCCAGGGTAAAGTGTTGGCAGTTGGCAATGGCAAAACACTTGATAACGGTCAAAAGCAGGCAATGGACGTTAAAGTTGGCGACAAGATTCTGTTTGGTAAATACGCAGGAAATGAAGTCAAGTTTGATGGCATCGACTACATCGTTATGCGCGAAGACGATGTGATGGCAGTGATCGACTAAATTCTCGTATTTGGTGATCATTCATCAAATTCGATCAATCAACATTATAATTTTATAGAGGTTTTATACTATGTCAGCTAAAGACGTAAAATTCGGCGATGATGCCCGTAATCGAATGTTAGCCGGTGTCGATATACTTGCTAACGCAGTAAAAGTTACTTTGGGACCAAAAGGTCGTAATGTAGTTCTGGATAAAAGCTTCGGTGCGCCAACCATTACTAAAGACGGTGTTTCTGTAGCAAAAGAAATTGAACTTGCAGACAAGTTTGAAAACATGGGTGCTCAGATGGTCAAGGAAGTTGCTTCCCAAACTTCTGATATCGCTGGTGACGGAACCACAACTGCGACAGTACTTGCCCAGTCAATTGTTAAAGAAGGCATGAAATCAGTTGCAGCGGGTATGAATCCGATGGATCTTAAACGTGGCATTGATCAGGCAGTACTTAAAGTTGTTGATGCTATACAAGGTATGTCTACACCATGTACTGATAGCAAAGCAATCGCTCAGGTGGGCTCTATTTCTGCTAATTCTGATACTGCTGTTGGTGACATTATTGCCAATGCAATGGATAAAGTCGGCAAAGAAGGTGTGATCACTGTTGAAGAAGGTTCAGGTCTGGAAAACGAACTGGATGTTGTTGAAGGCATGCAGTTTGACCGTGGTTATTTGTCACCTTACTTCATTAACAATCAGGACAGCATGAGTGTTGATCTTGATGATCCAATGATTCTTGTTTATGACAAAAAAATCTCCAACATTCGTGATTTACTGACAGTTTTGGAAAATGTAGCCAAAGCAGGTCGTCCACTACTGATTATTGCTGAAGATGTTGAAGGCGAAGCATTAGCAACACTGGTTGTTAACAATATGCGTGGCATTTTGAAAGTTGCCGCAGTCAAAGCGCCTGGTTTTGGTGATCGTCGCAAAGCCATGTTAGAGGATATTGCAACTTTGACCGGTGCGACTGTAATCGCTGAAGAAGTTGGTTTGACGCTTGAAAAATGCACACTGGATGATCTTGGACAAGCCAAGAAAGTTCAAATCACTAAAGATAACACAACGGTTATTGATGGAGCTGGCAGTAAAGACGATATCGAAGCACGTATTAAACAAATCCGCGCACATATCGAAGAAGCAACTTCAGATTACGACAAAGAAAAACTGCAAGAACGTTTGGCAAAACTTGCTGGCGGTGTTGCTGTCATTAAAGTGGGTGCAGCCACAGAAGTTGAAATGAAAGAAAAGAAAGCCCGTGTTGAAGATGCGTTGCATTCTACCCGAGCAGCTGTTGAAGAAGGTGTAGTCGCCGGTGGTGGAACAGCACTGGTTCGCGCTTTGTCTGCTATTGAAAACTTGGAAGGTGACAATGCAGAGCAGAGTATTGGTGTTTCAATTCTGCGCCGAGCTCTGGAAGAGCCACTGCGTCAAATTGTAGAAAATGCTGGTAAAGAAGGTTCTGTCGTACTCAACGAAGTCAAACAAGCGTCTGGCAACATTGGTTACAATGCAGCAACTGATGAATATGGCGACATGGTTGCGATGGGTATTCTTGATCCAGCAAAAGTAACACGTACTGCACTGCAAAACGCGGCTTCAATCGCTGGCTTGATGATTACTACTGAAGCAATGATCGCAGAATCACCTCAGCCTGAAGCGCATGCGCATGGCGGCGGCGGTGGCGGAATGCCTGACATGGGCGGTATGGGTGGCATGGGCGGCATGATGTAAAACAACAGCTTGTTTTTGGAAGCACTGAATTAATCAGTGTATCCAAACCCTGTTCACTAATACCCTGTTGTTGACCAATATCGGTCAACAACAGGGTTTTTTTATGGATGTGATTGTTTCAAAAATTCAGCAACTTCAGCATGCGTAGGCATTCCCGGTCTGGCACCCACTTTAGTACAACACAATGCTGCCACTGCGCTAGCATAAATCAATGCAACTTCCCAAGGTTGCTGCGATGCCAGTGCCGCAGCCAGCCCACCATGAAAAGCATCCCCGGCACCAGTACTATCAATTGCTTGAACAGCAAAGGCAGGTAGGGCGCCTGAGCTATTACCTTGTGCCCATATCAGGCCGCGTTCTCCGAGTGTGATGATTACATTGTCTGCTAGCGAGCGCATTTGTTGTAATGCTTGATGTGGATCATTCTCATTAGTGAGTTGCCGAGCGAATTTTTCAGATGCGGCCAGATAGTCAACTTCAGACATCAATTGTTGTGTGCCAGCATGCAGTGAACCTGCGTCAAGAATTGATGGTATATCAAGTTGTTTGGCTTGTTTGATCAAATGTGCTGAAATATTTGGCTGATGCCCATCCACTAATAACACTGAGGGTGGACGGTTTGAATTGAGTGCGGCGTGATCTGCGGGCAGAATGGTCGATGCTTCTGTGTAATTGACCACAGTGCGCGTACCATTCGGTTTAACTATCAACGAAGCAACCGGTGTTGCAATCGAACCGCGCTGAATTTGTTGGGTGTTAACGCCTGCTGATTGTAGCTCAGCTAAATGACTGTCGCCATACAAGTCATTGCCTAGATAACCAATAAATTCCGTTGTTAGGCCAAGACGAGCAATCGCAACCGCAGCATTGGCTGCCGGGCCGCCACCACAGGCAAAATGTGCAGAACTGCTGAGCTTTTCATCTTCCGCTGGATGGTGTGGTACTTGAAAAATCAGGTCATAACATGCATAGCCAACACAAATAATTTCCATAATTAGTGATTTTCAAAATGCAGTAAGCTGTCTATTAATCTTCGTCAAGTCCAAGGAAATTCCAGATGTTTTCAGCAATGGTCTTTTTGACAGTGTCCTCAGGTACACCATTAGGATAATTCATTGCATAAACCCGTTTGATATCATCAGATAACGCAGGTAAGTTGAGTTTAGTATAGGATTTTTCAAGAATATTCAACGCGTCTGGCACAGAGGTGGTTCGGGAATAATTTTCAACGACAGATACGGCGCGTTTGACTGCTGCAACATAGGCTTTACGCTTCATATAATAGCGTGCGACATGGATCTCATGCTTTGCCAGCTGATTGCGTAAAGCGATCATCCGTTGTTCTGAATCATCTCGATACTTGGTGTCTGGATATTTTTCCAGTAATTGAGTAAAGTTGTCATGGGCTTCAGTTAATGATTGGATATCACGCTGTGTACCATCTGTTGGAATAAAACGTTGTAGTAAACCAGTAGAACGATCAAAATTGACGAGGCCGCGCATATAATATGCGTAATCAATGTTCGGGTGGGAGGGTTGCATCTTGATGAAACGCTCCAAGGTGACAAGAGATGCGTCAGGTTCACCATTTTTTAAATGCGCCAAGCCAAGATCAAGTTGCGCCTGGATTGAAAAGCGACTGAACGGATAACGAATTTGTAAATTCTGGTAGGCTTCTATGGCTTTAGCATAGCGTTCATCTCCCAGATATTCACGTGCTTCCTCGTATAATTGTTCTGCAGTTTTAGCAATTTCTTTTTCGGACAGTTCGGTGTCAGATATTTCTTCTTCATCCTCATCTGTATCGGCATAGACTAGCTGCCCACAAGGTATTAACCCGATAACCAATAGACTGACAATAAAAACAATGCGATATAACATACTTAATAGATTCCGCCGAGCCACATCAAAATGGCGATTATACCTGATAATGGTTGCAAAATCTGGCGCAAAACCGGATAGACAGATTAATGGAGTCTAGTTTAATGATTACCAGAGAGATTCCACAAGAGTTGGCAGGAAAGCGTCTTGACCAAGCCCTTGCACAGCTGTTTCCAGAGTATTCACGTTCGCGACTTAAAATCTGGATTGAAAATGGCAGAATTACAGTTGATGGGGCAAATTGGCGTGCAAGAGACAAGGTTATCAGTGGTGAACTGGTCAGAGTCAACCCCGAACTCGAACCGTCCGGTATTGTGGAACCAGAAGAGATAGCACTGGATATTGTTTATGAAGATCAACATATTTTGGTACTCAATAAAGCGGCTGGTTTGGTCGTCCATCCAGCTGTTGGTAACTGGCAGGGAACGTTGCAAAATGGTTTGTTATATTTCGACTCAACATTAAGTGGTATCCCACGCGCCGGCATTGTGCATCGTCTTGATAAAGATACATCTGGGCTAATGGTGGTTGCGCGCACATTGCGAGCTCACCATTCATTAGTATGTCAGTTACAGGCTAAAACCGTGTATCGTGAATACCATGCCTTGGCCTATGGTGAAATCATTTCTGGTACAACGATTAATCAACCCATAGGTCGGCATCCCACAGATCGTAAACGCTATGCTGTGCGTGATGGAGGCAAAGATGCGGTTACCCATTACCGGGTGTTGGAAAAATTCAAACATTTCACTTTAGTGCGGGTCATGCTGGAAACTGGACGTACCCATCAAATTCGAGTTCATTTGTCACATGTCGGATACTCATTGGTGGGTGATCCTATGTACAGGGGGCGTTTACATATACCTAAAGCAGCTAGTGAAGAGCTGACAGCAGCGCTTCATCAATTTAAACGCCAAGCATTGCACGCTGCAAAATTAGGGTTGATTCACCCTGAAACCGGTCAAGAGCAAAGCTGGGAAGTGCCAATGCCGGATGACATGCAACAGTTAATCACAGTGATCCGTGACAGTTACCAATGATTGATTGTGACAATTGGATGAAGGCAGATTGGCCAGCGCCAGCTGGAGTTCATGCAGGAACTACGTTGCGGTATGGTGGAATTAGCCAGCAACCTTTTGACTCATTTAATCTTGCAACCCATGTAGGTGATGATCTACGTAATGTTGAACAGAACCGCAAACACATGATCACAGTCCTGGGCTTGCAACAACAACCTTTGTGGTTAAATCAACAGCATTCTACGCTGGTTATCAATGCAGACAAGACTGACAAATCAATACAAGAACCAATAGGGGATGCTAGTTATACGGAAAGTACAGGTGTGGTTTGTGTCGTACTCACAGCAGATTGTTTGCCGATTCTACTGTGTGATGAGCAAGGCAAGCAAATAGCTGCTATTCATGCTGGGTGGCGCGGCTTGTTCAGTGGTATTATTGAAAAAACTGTTGCGACATTTCATAACAAGCCAATATTAGCTTGGCTGGGGCCAGCGATTTCACAGCAAGCGTTTGAAGTTGGTGAGGAAGTAAGGACAGTTTTTGTGAGCGATTCTAGTCATGCAAAAAGTGCATTTATCAATAGCAGGGCAGGGAAGTGGTCTGCAGACTTATATCTACTTGCAACCATGCGCCTTCATTCTGCAGGTGTCGCCAATGTCTATGGTGGTAGTTATTGTACCTTCAATGATCAGGATCACTTTTACTCCTACCGGCGAAGTAGGCAAACTGGACGTATGGCTTCGTTGATATGGAAGGAGTGAAGCAGGACGATTCTATAACCGTAAGGGAATTGTACTAATCTGAATTTTTGCCCCGACATTGACAAAATCCGAAGTTGATATTTTACTTTGTTATATTAGACGCGGATGACATAAAAGTATTTCTGTAGGGTGCGTTTTACGCACCAATTGGCGTTGGTTTACCCGGTTGCTATCGCAACGGTGCGTACAACGCATCCTACATTATTAATTTGACAAAGTAGAATTAAAAAACATAACTGATTGCTTATTACTCTTTATCCTTGAGTAAATCTTGAAGGCCAGCAAAAGGATTGTGTAAGCACAAATTTTTCTTCACGACCAGGGCCGGATTCGCTGTTTCCAGAATATTCGCCATAGCGCGCGTGTTCGTTATCGTGACAATATAAGCACAATAATTCCCAGTTACACCCATCGGTAGGGTTATTATCGTGATTGTGGTCGCGATGATGCACGGTTAGTTCGCGCAGGTTCTGATGATTAAATTCACGACTACTGCACCCGCAAATCCACGGATAAAGTTTAAGCGCTTATTCGCGCTCAGACTTTTGTTTTAGAGCATCACAACAATCTGGTCGTGTATTGCCTTGTCAGCAACTGATTTTTTAGCGTCGACTTGGGAAGCGAGCGTACCTTTGCCTTCCCCGGATTATCATGGTTGATTACAGATAGTTCTCGAAATAATCATTAAGAACTGTAAAGAAGTTTTAAGTGGTCGAAATTGCGAACGAGAATATGCCCGTGATCCATGCTGATAATTTCTTCATTTTCCCAGGCACGTAACTGTCTGCAAACACTTTCTCTGGATGAATTAATCATGTTTCCAAGCTGGGTATGTGAAAGAGCCAGTTTGATGCGGGTAGTTCCATCAGATAAATCTTCGCCATGTTCGCCTGCAAGTGAGATGATTTTTTTTGCAAGTCGATTTGCCAGATTTCGAAACAGTACATCTTCGATCAAGATATTTGTCTGCCGGAGGAGTTGGCTCAGGGCATCAAGCATCTTGATTGCAATGCGAGGATTTCTCTCCAGATATGGAATAAAATCCTGGCGGCTGATGACAAGTAGTTCACTGTCATCCAGTGTCATTGCCGTTGCAGTGCGTTCCATTTCGTCAAACAATGAAATTTCACCGAATATTTCGACAGGTTCAACAAGATTTAAAATAATTTCTTTTCCGGTATCGGACACACTTGAGATTTGTATACGACCCTTGAGGAGTACAAATAACTGCCCGCTCTCATCCCATTTGTGAAAGATAACCTGTTCTTTATCAACGCTCCTGGTGCGGGAAAAAGTAATAATCTCTGCCAGTTCATCTTCTCCCAGTTGGGAAAACAGCGGGTTTTCTGATAATAATTTCGTTGTCAATTCCAGATTCATTGATGACACCTTACCTCTGGGTATCAAATTGGTGTATTTGAGTACTCTTTATTCAGAGTATATCGAATAACGGGCTGAGTGGTAACAGTTTGTGTTTTTTTACCGGAGGTGTTTTGCATGCAATCCGTAGTATCCTGAAATATCAGATGGCTGATTCTACTTTGTTGGATTATTAATGTAGGGTGCGATTTATGCACCATTGTGATAGCAAAAGGGTAAATCACACCGATTGGTGCGTACAACGCACCCTTGTATGATTAAATTTTTCTGTGTAATCCCTGTTTTAATGTAACCAAGTAGAAATAAATCGGATGCTTTGATGTGGCTTTTCTCATGAATCTACAGCAAACACTACGGTGAGGTATGAATCGTGATAAAAAATAAATTCAGTTTTATTCTGGTTGTTCTTTTCTGTACAAACATGAATGCTTGTGCTTCGCGGACAGATGAAACAGAGCAGAATTCAGCAATTATCCCGGCAAGCAATACGATGTCCGATTTCAGCTTTTATATTGAAACAACGCAAGCAGAATATAAGCTTGGTGATCCTGTTTTTGTGAAGGCAACACTGATGAATCACAGCCCGGAGCAAATGCAAATATTAATTTGGGGTACACCACTAGAGCGCACGTTCAGCACTGATCTGTTTCATGTAAGTAAAAAAGGTGTTGTTGTTCCTTACATCGGGAGGATGATTACACGTGGAGTACCAAAGAACAGTGACTATTTATCAATTAATCCAGAAAAAAGTTTAACCACAATAATTGACATCAGCAAAGGCTATTCAATTAAAAGCCCTGGCACATACACCATTACAATGAATCCCCGCTATCTCAGCATACGCAGTGAAAGTGCGAATGATAATCTGCTAAAAGCAGAATCCAACACAATAGTGATTCAGATCACTGAATAATAAATTCAAGCAGATAAAATAACTCCTGTATTAAACAATAACAATCCATCTCAACAAGGAGTTACTTATGTTTCATCTATTTGTGTTAATAATACTCTTGTTTAGTTCTCTAGCCAGTTTCGCTCAAACCAGTACCACTGACTCATCTGTATTATCAGTTACAATCAGTGCAAATGAAACGGCATCCGCCGATGGTTTGCCAATTATATTTACCTTAACCAACAGCTCATCTCAACCAGTGCGTGTTTTAAAGTGGGGTACGCCTTTTGACAATGGTTTTAATTACGACATGTTTGAGGTTTGGCAAGGAGATACGCAAATTTCTTACACTGGCAGGCTGGTTAATCGCGGTGAGCCGAAAGCGCAAGATTTTATAACCCTGGAAGCCAATGAGACCATCACCCAGGAGCTGGATGTTGCTGATGGCTATGCTGTTTATGACGCTGGTGATTATACAATATCGTTTAATTCGATGTTAACCATTGTCAAGACAGATGACGAACTAACGAGTGTAAACACAGCATCTATTAGCTCAGATAGAACTTATCTTATCAATCTAAAATCCTCAGCAACCATCTCTCGTCTGCACATAGATAGGTTTGAGCTACGAGCAAAGATTGACCCGGAGTTTTCCTCGTGTACTGCTTTACAGCGTAACTCATTGGATGAAGCATTAACCCTAGCGGAAACAATTGCTGAAGAGTCTGCTAACGCATTGGCTTCGACTCCAGAACAACAACGGTCGAATGCTGATCGGTATATCCATTGGTTTGGTGCGTATGATGTAACCAGATATGACACTGTTACTAGCAATTTCAACAGAATTCATGATGTGTTCGCCAACCAACAGGTTACATTTGACTGCACCTGTAATCCTGTGGAACCAGGCTTGGATATAGATAGTCTCGTTGCTTTTGTATTTAAAAGTCAACCTTACCGTATTCACCTATGCGAACTGTTTTGGACATACGACAATACGATTAGTCAACGATCCAAGCCTGGGATTCTTCTTCATGAAGCCAGTCATTTTAATCTGGTAGCAAGTACAGGTGACTTTGTGTACAGGCGGAGGGACGCTGAATCTTTAGCGATCAATCAACCCGAAATCGTTATCCACAATGCAGATAGTTATCATCTGTTTGCAGTTAATCTACCGGCTCTGGCTATGGGCAATCCTATCGTTGAACCTACCCCAGACCCTAATACAACAGAACTAAACATCAACCAACCGATTACCGCTCAAATTGCTGAGAGTTCGTGGCTTTACTACAAGGTAACAGGTGCTACTAAAATTACATTATCAAATATGACGAAAGACTTTGACCTCTATGTCAAGTTAGATGGGATTCCATTACTTGATGACTATGATTGCAAATCTGAAAATTACGTCGGTACAGATGCATGTGATATTTCAAGCAATGGTACTGTTTTTGTTGGCGTAAAATCTTATCCTTTTTCAGATCCTACAACGAACGGTGGTAGTGGCACATTCACTTTGCTTGCCGAAGGTACGTCATCATCTGTACCGCTACCAGTAATATTTGAACCTTTTCCGCCACTTATCCCCCAGGT
>JAZGEP010000093.1:0-3232 GCA_036478815.1 Methylococcales bacterium | reverse complement strand
TATCAATGAATTTGTTTAACATCATTGAAACACGTTTTCGGTTAGCCCCAGCTCCAACTAGAATAATCGGATGCTTGGCCTGCTCCAGTCGCTCAATCGCAGCATCAATTGCGAATTGATCAGCATCTGGGCGTCGCACTGAATGAATCGCTATCGGTCTGGTGGCAACTATTTCTTCGGCAACATCCTCTGGGAATTCTATATGAGCAGCACCTGGCCGTTCAGTTTCGGCCCTGCGGAAAGCATTACGTACAATAGCGGGTATGCGATCCCCTCGTAACACTTGTTTTGAAAATTTAGTCAGCGGCTGCATGACATCAACAATATCGATAATCTGAAACAAACCTTGCTTACTGGAATGAACAGGCTTCTGCCCCGTGATAATCACCATTGGCATTGCACCAAGCTGTGCATATGCTGCTGGAGTGACCAAGTTGGTTGCGCCAGGCCCCAAGGTGGAGAGACAAACCCCAGATTTACCCGTTAGACGACCATAGGTTGCCGCCATAAAACCAGCGCCTTGTTCATGCCGTGTCAACACAAACTTGATGTTCGAAGTGCGTAGTGATTCCAGGAAATCAAGATTTTCCTCTCCGGGTAAACCAAAGACATACTCAACCCCTTCATTCTCCAAACAACGGATGAATAATTCACTGGCTTTCATTTTCCCACCTCAACTCAAAATAATATCACTTAATCCTATAAGCTTAATATACACCCCGCACATATATTTTCAATAGAATTAATGCGTTAAAAGCTATATTTATAGTAAATTCTTGAGTTTTTATAAAAAAGTTCGTGCTATTGATTGATTAGGAGCGAGGATTTAATAATATACGAAAGTTTGACTCAGAATTTTTGTTTGTCTTCAAGGCGTAGAAACAGGCGCATAGCAAGCTATGCAACTGTTTCTACAACGCCGAAGACAGACAAAAAGACAAGTCAAAATTCGGATATTATTAAATCCTCGCTCCTTTGGACTGGTTGATCATTATTTTTCTCAGTCTTTTCATTCCTGGAGTTTTCTTGATCACTCCAGTATTTTGATACTACAGACATCGTTAGAACATCAAATGAGATCAAATAAATATCATTGCTGCCAGCGATACGCGCATAAGTTGATTTAAACCCTGGGGATAAACCCAGTAACAATTCGACATTCTCAAGTTTGTGACTTGTCAGGCTAATTTTAGCGAGATAATGATCATCCTCAACCTGAAACTGTTTAGCGGCTGTTTTTGTTTGTGCAACAGGCCAACTTGTCTTAATTTTCAATAATTGAGTCAATAAAGTTTCAATCTTATTTGTTGAAACATTGACTTGCTTGAATTGTGGTAACAACCAGCGTCCATCAACATTGCTAATCGTTAGTGGTGGGTGATTTCTCTTCTCTAGTATAATCCGCTTAACCTCGTTCCGATCCAACGCGATCAATGGAATTTCTTCTACAGCGTTTGAAGACGAGTCAACCACAGTCCATGTAATAAATGCCAACTGCAATAAAAGTATCATCAATAGCCGCCACTGTGCTTTACCGAACATCAACATCACCCTCCGCTAGCAATAATCGATAATAGCGCTGCTTGCGTTGTTGATAAACCCTGTAAATAAGATACACAATCAACAGACCACCTAATGCCAATGCATAATTCAAATATTCCCAGAGCAATTCTTTGGGTCGTGCCAATGGTTTTAGCGTTCTGGAAAAATAACCACGATTACGAATCGATAATAATGCCGAATCTTCCAGTGCCCAATCCACTGTGTTTTCCATCAAATTAATCGTGTTTAAAGAAAAATTACCATTTGCGCTGGCGAATAAGCGTAAAGTTTGATCGCTAAGAAACTCGTTGGATGTAAAAATCACTAAACGCGCAGAAGGCAGCGAATGCTCAATAATCGAATCTGTCATGCTTGCGGAATTATCTTGTTGCTCTTCGTCAGTGTTTTGTTGAGCGTTTTGTAATGGGGAAGTCTTGCCCTTATAGAATGATTCAAATTCACCTTCAATGACTGCGCCTAATAGCTGAGATTTCGCTTCTGTTTCTTGTGGAAACCCAGACTCTCGGAACTTGTCGAGCTCTGGCAAAATCTGCATTGATGTTGACGTCCACGATTGCTCCGAGCTACGCATTAATTCAGTCACTTTAAATGCTGTTTTATCAACAGTAATTGTTAATGGAGATGCCCAAATCATCGGCATTTGGTTAAAACCAGCAGTCATTAGATGATCTTCATTCAATCCTTTATCGCGTACATCGATTGCATAAGGATATCGCAGCATTTTTATTTCCTGGACAGGAACACCTCCGACATGGCGAGTGACTGGCAATGGAATAACGATATTTTGCGGATCAAGCACCAACGTATTATCAATACTGATCTGCAGATGCTTCAGCCACTTTTTCAATCCAGAGACGTAAGGTGCTGCCGATAATGCATTTTGAGAAAATTTTGCCTGCGCTGCTCCACTGGCAATAATCACTGTGCCACCTCGCATCAAAAACTGGTCAATAGCAAACACTTCATGATTATTCAATTGCTGAGGTGCTAATACCATTAACACATCAATATCTTCCGCAACACGAGCTGTTTCAAGATCGACCACCTCCACATCGTAGTTCGCAGTCAAGCGTTGGCGCAAGCGCTGAAAATGCCGCCCACTCGGCATTCGGTACTGTTGCAATAAAGGATTTTGTTTCACCGCTGGTGGCACATATAATCCTATTTTCTTGACAAAACCAGTTGAAAAACGTTTCACAGCATGTTCCAGAGTTTGCTGAAAATCACTGGTTTCAATTGCTTCAGCGTTTTGTGGTAGCGGTAGCTGAATGGCTTTTTTGCCATCCGCAAGCAGCATATAAAAATAAAACCCTTGTTGATCTTTCTGACTAGCACGCACTGGCAAAAAACCAAATTGCTTAGCGATTGTCTCAGCTACCTGTGCGCCATTGGCTGCTGGATCAAACAATTCATAATCAAACTGCCCATTTGCAGCAATTTTGCTCTTTTCAAGTGCCGCCATCACTTTGGTTTTATACTTCCTCAATGGTTCTGGCAACAAGGTTGGATTGGAAATATAGCCGGTAAATTTAACCGGTTTGTTCAAATAAGCATATAAATCACCTTGGCTTTGATACTCGTTTAACACTTTTTTAATGGTACGAGTAATATCATATTCAGGATTACGTAAAGCAACCTGAATATCGCCTTCGCTTTGTGACTTGGTGTC
>JAZGEP010000092.1:0-16404 GCA_036478815.1 Methylococcales bacterium | reverse complement strand
AACTTCCCGATTTTGACTTGCCTTTTGATCCCACAGAAGCACTCATAAAATAGTTGCGTAGCCAGCTATGCGCCCATTTTATGAGTACTCCTGTGAAATCAATATGCTGCGCCAAACTTCGGCAACTTATTAAATCCTCACTCCTAAGCACAACTACAATATGAATTACTCTCAGCATAGCTATCAATTAGCTGGGTGTTTTGACGCTTGATGAGTGCTGACTTCCGTACTTCGTAATTGCTGCGAAGCTTTATCCAGCACCCCGTTAATATAGGCATGACTGCGTGGTGCGCCAAACTCTTTAGCAAGATTAATCCACTCATTGAGTGATACCCGATAAGGGATATCTGGACGTTTGATTAGCTCATAGAAACCTAGACGCAGGATGGCTAGCTCAACAGGGTCAATCTTCTTAACCGCACGATCAACAAAACCAACCATTGTTGCATCAATTTCAGGCTGATTCGAAGCAACACCAAACAGCAAGTCGCTGAAATACTCGGAACTTTCAGCATTTAGCTCATTATCCTCAAAAAAATCCTGTTTAATCTGATCTTCTGGATTAGCGCTAACTTGCCACTCATAGATGGCTTGTACTGCCAGACGGCGCGCCAGACTGCGTGATTTTTTCACCCGTTAACCCAATTGTTTTAACAGATTAATCATTTCAATCACGCTACTCGCTGCATCAGCACCTTTATTGCCTGCCTTGGTGCCGGCGCGCTCGATTGCCTGTTCAAGGCTATCCACTGTCAAGATGCCAAATCCAATTGGAATATCATATTGCATGGACACATGGGAAACACCTTTGGCACATTCCCCTGCCACATATTCAAAATGCGGGGTACCACCACGAATAACCGCACCCAGAGCGATAATGGCATCGTATTTACTCAGCGCTGCAACGCGCTTGAGGGCCAGCGGAATCTCATACGCTCCCGGCACTTTTACCAAATCGATATCCTGCTGCCGGGCACCATGTTGTATCAGCGTATCGGTTGCACCAGACACCAGTTGATCGACAATAAAACTGTTAAATCTGGAAGCAACCAGACAAAAGCGAGCCTTATCAATTACAAGATTACCTTGATACATTGTCATTTCAGACATTGTTGATTCCATATTGAATTGTTAAACATAATTAAGGAACGTGCATGAAATAACGTGAACATTCCTACTCTGTTGCCTCATCATCTTCGCACGATAAATGATCAACAATCTGGATATCATACCCTGATAACCCTAGATAATTCTTTTTTGGCCCTAAAACACAAATCTGGTGAACACCAAGATCTGCCAAAATCTGTGCACCAGTACCCGTGGTTCGCCAGTTATCTGTTTCAGAATTTGATTGCAGATTAACACCATGATCCTCCATTTGATAGCGATGGATCAATTCAACCAATGACTGATTATCATCCTCTTGCCGAACAATCACCAGCACACCGCATCCTTGTTCAGCAATTTTCTGCATTGCACTGTGAATCTGTATGCCGTAATGATCTGAGCGTTTAGAGGCTAATAAATCACCCAGTGTATTGCGCGCATGAACACGCACCAGAATCGGCTCATCCGTATCAAAATCACCATAACTCAGCGCCAAATGCACACGATTATCGACACTATCCTGATAAGCATGTAAACGGAAATCACCAAATTCTGTCGGGTAATCACACTCACAGACGCGTTCGATAGTTTTTTCATTTTGCAGACGATATTGTATCAAATCGGTAATGGTGCCGATTTTAAGATCATGCTGTTGCGCGAAACGTTCCAAATCTGGTCGTCGCGCCATATCGCCATCTTCATTGAGAATTTCGACAATGACTGCTGCGGGTTTAAGACCAGCCAAACGTGTCAGGTCACAACCTGCTTCAGTATGGCCCGCGCGGTTCAACACGCCTCCCGGCATTGCCATCAACGGAAAAACATGCCCTGGTTGTACCAAATCATCTGGCTTGGCATCGGCTGCAACAGCGGCTTGGATAGTACAAGCCCGATCAGCCGCAGAAATACCAGTGGTTACGCCACTAGCGGCTTCGATGGACACAGTAAAATTTGTGGAATGCGGAGTTTTATTCTCATTTACCATGAGTGGTAAACGTAATTGCTGACACAGCTCTCGAGTCAAAGTCAGACAAATCAAACCACGTCCATAACGTGCCATAAAGTTAATGTCTTCCGATTTGACCTGCGATGCTGCCATAATCAAATCGCCTTCATTTTCACGATCTTCATCATCCATGATGATGACCATTTCGCCTGCGCGAATGGCTTCTATTATTTCGTCTGTTGTATTCATTACCTGTCTATTGTCATATGTACTTGTTATCCGAACTGATTGCTCTCTTAATTCACTACCCTAAAATAGAAAGAATTATTGAGTACGTTGCGAATTGTCTTAAATAAATCCAGCTTGTTTTAAACGCTGCTCAGTTATTTCTGAGGCGTTAGATTGCTGTTGGCCGACATCTATCAGTCGCTCTAAATAACGTGCCAATAAATCCACTTCGAGATTTACCTGATCACCAGCCTGCAACTGTCCGATGCTAGTAACAGTCAAGGTATGGGGAATGATATTGACATCAAATTCATCGCCATGAACTGCATTCACAGTCAAGCTAACGCCCTCAATACAAATCGAACCTTTTTCTGCGATATAGCGCACGATGTCTTTTGGTGCTTTAATGACAAAACGTTCCGATCGCGCATCGGCAACACGACTAGATATTTCACCAACGCCATCAACATGACCGGATACAAAATGACCACCCATGCGTGTTTGTGGCGTTAACGCCAATTCCAGATTGACTTTCGAGCCAGACTTCAAACGACCCAAGGTTGTGCGCGAGAGCGTTTCCAGTGAAACATCGGCACAAAAACCTGTGTTGCTTAAGCTAATCACTGTCAGGCAAACACCGCTTACAGCGATACTGTCGCCAATGGCAATGGCTTGATCGGCCAATTCACCAAGCGTGATGGTGAAACGATAATCACCATCACAGCTTTGTTTGCTGTCAATAACACCGATGGTTTGAATGATTCCTGTAAACATTAATAATAATTGGGCGTTGGTTTCATGTTAATGCAATTGAATAGTTATTAACCAGTAGGGGCAAATTCCCTTGTGGTTGCCCTTTGCTTAATGCGCTGCAATATAGTGTAACCGAAGATCAATCCCAACCCTGCGTACATCAATCAATTGCAAGCGTGAAGCCTGCCCCACGGTAGCCGTACCTGCAAGGTTAAACATGCCATGTGCCTGGTCTCCCAACACAACAGCTGCTTGATAGACAATCCATTCATCCACAACACCCGACTCTAACAAACTGCCGTTCAGAATCGGGCCAGCTTCAACCATCACTTCATTGATTTCAAATTCGGCGAGCTGTTGCAAAACTACCGGTATACTCACCTGCCCTGTCTCATCTGCATTAACGACACAGACCTGTACATTGTTATCAATAAACGGCTGATGCTTTTGTAAATCATCACACAGCGTAAACACGATAACACGCCCTGCTTGACTAAATACCTGCTGTCCTGGATTCAGGCTAAGATTAGAGTCTAACACCACACGAACAGGCTGAACCACTGCAATCGTCACGTCTTCCAAGCGTGCAGTCAATGCTGGATTATCAACCCGCACTGTTCCTGCCGCACTCATTAGCGCTGAGCTTCGAGCTCTCAATCGGTGAACATCATGCCGAGCATCTAGACTGGTGATCCACTTGCTATCACCGCTAGCCATTGATGTACGACCGTCCAGGCTAACGGCCAGTTTACTCATCACCCAAGGCAATCCCCTGCGCATGCGTTTGCAAAAGCCTTTATTCAAGGTCTCTGCTACCTGTTTCTGCACACCACAGTCAACCCCGATCCCTGCACTGCGTAACATGGCTATTCCACGCCCAGCAACCAGTGGATTTGGATCTTTCATTGCCACTACCACCCGATGTACTCCTGCTTTCAGCAAAGCAGTTGCACAAGGTGGCGTCTTGCCAAAATGGCCACACGGTTCCAGCGTTACATACGCTGTCGCGCCTTGCGCAACATTACCGGCATCTTTTAGAGCGATAATTTCCGCATGATCTTCTCCTGTGCACCGGTGCCAACCTTGGCCGATCACAGTGCCATCGCGCACCAGAATACAGCCAACACGTGGATTTGGATCAGTGGTATATAAACCACGTTCGGCCAATTGCAAGGCCTGTGTCATCCAGTGTTGATCTTGATCAGATATCGTCACTCAGCCAAAACCTGTTTAACTGTGTAAGTCACAAACCATTGTTTATTTGAGTTTCAATATGGTCAATCATTTCTCTAAAGTCACTAACATCTTCAAATTTACGATAAACAGAAGCAAAACGCACATAGGCAACATCATCCAGCTTCTTAAGCTCATCCATGACCAGATCACCGATCGCGCGTGAGGATACTTCGCGCAATCCCAAAGCAGACAACTTTTTTTTGATTGCAACAACGCCCAATTCAATCTGCTCACTGCTAACCGGACGTTTTTCCAAGGCACGTAACAGACCAGACCGTAATTTTTGCTCACTAAAAGGCTGACGCTGATCATTGCTCTTAACCACTCTGGGTAACGCCAGTTCAGCAGTTTCATAAGTGGTAAAACGCTCTTTGCAGCTTAAACACTCACGCCGACGACGTACTTGATCACCATCGCTGGCAAGACGAGAATCAGCAACCCGGGTATCCGCAGCAGAACAAAAAGGACAACGCATGAAAAAACACCTTACAATATGAAAAACATTTATATATTCATGAAAACACAGAATATATTAAGGAATGAGGATTTAATAAGTTACCGAAGTTCGGCGCAGCATTTTGATTTCACAGAAGTGCTCATAAAATAGGCCCATAGCAGGCTACGCAACTATTTAATGAGTGCTTCTGTGGGATCAAAAGGCAAGTCAAAATCGGGAAGTTATTAAATCCTCACTCCTAAAGCTTTCTTTATACATTAGAGTGTAACAAGCCCGACGACACGAGTCAGCGACAACTGTTGAAATTAAATAGAGTCCTCATAGACTTTTCACTACAATAAATTTGTAACTACTCAGCGTAATCAGTAACTGCTTAGATTGCCCTCTAGTTTGTCCAAGAGCAAGGCGAAAGCGCGGAGTTTACAGGTGTAAATGAGCACTTTCAACGCAGCTATTGGATAAAATAGAGGGTAAGCTGAGTAGTTACATAAATTCTAACATGCCTCACGCACACAATCCCTGCGTTGTAACTCTTCGCTATACTCTCCGCACATGAAAATTTAGCATTTAGAGTGCGTGATATTTTGTGGAGAGTCAGGCGGCAAAGCTTCACTGCAGTCATTCTACAGCAAGGTTTTTCAACGCAACTATACGCGCCAAGTTTATAGACAAACAGCGCGTGCTCTGGATGCTAAATTTTCGTGTGCGGAGAGTATATAAACTCGTCAAGACTTATCATCGTGGCTTACTGCAGATCATCATCAAAGTTAGTGTATGATATTAACCAATCAACTTCTAAAGTAAATCACAATAAACAACATACCCATATTGCCAAGGCCGTAGCTTTGCCAATAATCATGATCTGTTTTCAAAGTACAACGTAGAATCCATAGAGGGCTATGTAATCGAAGTCCTAACGCCAAAATAAGAAAAAAGACCAGTAAAATGTTAAATTAATAATGCACAGGTACTTAATTTAGTCTATCTGATTAAAAATAAATTGGCTGCTAAACCGTTAGAATCGTCTATATTTCTGAGAGTTTTTGTTAAATAGTTCACGATTTGCCTCAAACTTTCCAAAATCAGACCTATTTTAACGCTTTTTAACTACAATTATTTTTAACCAAACAAGTTTTAAATTAATGATACTCAGGTACTTAATAGATGCATGAAAAAAACACCACCCAATCAGCGACATCGATTACCCGCGAATCGTGAACTCGAATCATCTTTCGATGACATATGTTCAAGCACAATAGAATAGGAACTACGAGAGTAAAGCGGATACACCTTATCAATCTATAAGGTGGTTTGACGAAACAAAGTTACCAATCTTGCTTGTCTTTTTACTCCTGACCAACGCAATCTCAATCGTTACGTAGAATGACTATGCGCCTCTTGAGATAGCTCGGTCAGAAACAAAAATCCTGCGCAATCTTGGTAACTTTATTCCATCAAATCACCTAAGCCCTTAACCAAATTCAGCATCAATGAGCGACTTAAAAGTTCAGATCACCCCAAGACAACCTTTAATTCTGGTCATAGACGACGATATACCCACCCAAATGCTTGCCCAGCGATCTCTTGAAAACGCTGGATTCAGAACAGTGTCTGCGATGAATGGCCAACAAGGTCTGGAAATCTTTGAACAATTTGACCCGGATATCATTCTGCTGGATGTAGAAATGCCGGAAATGGATGGTTTCACTGTCTGTGCAAAACTACGTGCGACTGAACAAGGCAACAATGTTCCAGTTCTCATGATTACCGGCCTGGACGACATTGAGTCTATTCAAAAAGCATATCAAATTGGTGCCACCGATTTTTCCACTAAACCGATTAATTGGTCGATTATGGTGCACAGAATACATTATCTTCTTCGAGCCAACAAAGCACTCAAGACCCTTGAGTCGAGGAGTTTAAGACTTACCAAGGCACAACGAATAGCCAATGTCGGCAATTGGGATTGGGATATCGCCCAGAATAACATGCACTGGTCAGAAGAAGTCTATCGCATTTTTCAGCTCAGCCCAGATGACAGCGAGGTCAACTCTGAACTTTTTTTCGAACGTGTTCATGCGGAGGACCGTGAAGACCTCATAGCATCCTTCGATGCTGCATTAGCAAATAAGGTTCCATTCAACTTCGAGTATCGCATCATGCTGACTGATGGCAGCGAACGGTTTCTACACCATCAAGCCGAAATCACATACAGCGCAGATAATAAAGCACTTAAGCTATCTGGAACAATACAGGATATCAGCGAGAGAAAACTGGCCGAGGAAAAAATACGGCGCCTTGCCTATTACGATAACTTAACCGGCTTGTTAAACCGCCTCTCATTCCAGGAACAAATGGAAAGTACCTTATCACTTGCCAAACGTAATGACAGAATGATGGGCATATTGTATGTGGACTTGGATGACTTTAAACATATTAACGATACGCTTGGACATGACCAGGGAGATTTATTATTAATCACAGTTGCTGATCGGTTACTTGAAGGAACCAGGGCAAGCGATGCAATTGCACGCATAGAACTAGGCGCTATGCAAGCCAGTGTCGCACGTATCGGTGGTGACGAATTCACTATCTTGCTAACCGAAATAGTGTCAATGGAAGATGCCGGTCTGGTCGCGCAACGTATTCTTAAACTGCTATCTGAACCAATTACCCTAGATGGTCATAAAGTATTTTCAACCCCTAGTATCGGCATCTCAGTTTTTCCTTATGATGGAGACAGTGTTAGTAGCTTGCTTAAGAATGCTGATACCGCAATGTATCATGCCAAAAAGTGTGGCAAAGGTAACTACCAATTTTACGCAGAATCCATGAACGCCGATGGACTAATGCGACTACGCCTGGAAGGCGATTTGCGCGAAGCACTTAAAAACAACGAATTACTACTTGATTATCAACCAATCATTGATGCTCGAAGCAACAAGATTATCGGAGCAGAGTCGTTATTGAGATGGAATAGTGCAAATCATGGCTTATTAGCACCAAGTGAATTTATTCCAATCGCTGAAAGCAATGGCATAATAGTCGAGTTTGGAAACTGGGTATTGCGTAGCGCCTGCATACAAAATCAAGCTTGGCAAGCGGCAGGCTTTGAACCAATTGAGATAGCAGTCAATTTGAGTAGCCTACAATTTCGTCACAGCGATTTGTTGAATAGCGTTACAGAAGCTCTAAAGAGTAGTGCATTGAATCCCAAATATTTGGCGCTGGAATTAACCGAAGACATGATCATGCACAATTCTGAACAAACCATCAACACCTTGCGGAAATTGAAAGAAACCGGTGTCATCATTTCAATTGACGACTTCGGCACAGGATACTCTTCTCTGAGTTGCCTCAAACACTTCCCTCTCGACATCTTAAAAATTGACAGATCTTTTGTCATGAACCTACCTCTCGATACCAATGATGCCTCCATTACTAAAGCAATCATCACAATGGCTCACAGCCTTAACTTACGTGTCATCGCTGAAGGGGTTGAAACAGAACAGCAACAAATATTTCTAGAAGAGTTGGATTGCAATGCCATGCAAGGGTACCTGTACGGAAAACCGATGTCGGCTGACAAGTTCACTGAAATACTTAAAAGAGAGCACGAAGATTTAAACTGAAGTTCCATCTTAAAAATGCAGTATTTTGATGTATGAAGAGTATACAAGATAAAACTGTGTATGTTTAACCCCCAAAATGACCACTACGAACCGATTCAGGTAACTGGGCAATCACAAAACCCTCACCGGCTTCATATTCGGCCAATTGATAGCAAATGATCAGATCTTGAACAATAATGTCTCGATAGCCTTTAAAGCATACGTTTTCCGAAAGATTGGCGGGCTGTATAATCCGCTCATGAATCGTCAAATGCTGGGTTTTACTGCGTTTGGTGTCATTCTTTTGTCCATTACGAGCGTTATCATCTCTGTGTTCTATCTGCTGATCCATCTCGCTGGACTTGAATTTAGGTTTCTGAGTCTGTTTGTTCAGCCGGTGAATGTCATCTTCTAATTGCTCAATGCGATCTGATGGCCATGTGATCAGCATCTGAAATGGTTGGCAATATTGATTGTACAGAATTCATTGAATGTGGTTTATTACATTTAATTCGTGATTGCCTGTAAATAATGAGAAGTTATAATTGCATTGAACAGCTCTTATAATCACAATACAATATTAATTTACAATATACCAAAACGGAATTATTTATTTATGTTAGTTACTATGCGCTTTAAAAGCTATATTTTATTTGAATGTTTACTGGTCTTTTTATTTTCTTATATTGTATTTTCAACTTTTATTTTCCCAACATATTATTTACCAACCCATGATGGTTTGTTCCACTTTAAAATGGCGGAATTAATTTTGAATGAAGGGCCATGGGTTGACATTCGATGGTTACCTTTAACTGTGTTGGGTGAACATGGAACAGATCATCAATGGTTGTGGCATGTGCTGATAACTCCATTCACCCTTATTAGCTCTCCTGAATGGGGTTTAAAAATAGCGATTGTCTTCATGGGAGCATTGGTTCCAGCTGTCTTGTGTTATATAGCACGCACCTTAAGGATTCCTTATGCGCCAGCTTGGGCAATCTCTGCTGTAGTAGCAGGGTCAATGATGCCTGATCGTATATTAATGTTGCGAACCCAAAATCTAGGCATCATTTTTATTTCACTATCAATCCTCTTTTTACATAGGCAACATTACAAAAAGTTAATCCTGGTCTCTTTTGCTTTCATTCAAAGCTATCACGCGGCAGTTATCCTATTTCCCATAGCAATACTCTCAATTTTTGTGGATATCGCTAATAAGAAAAAAATATCTATTTTCAACTTTGCTTGTGTATTTTTTGGGATTTCTATGGGTCTTATACTCAGCCCCTGGTTCCCGGAAAATATTGATTATTTATTATTTCATACTATCTTTAAAACTCTTAATCCAATAGAAGCAAGTGTTGGTGTGGAGTGGGCTTCTAAGCATATCAGAACTAGTTTATTAGCAGTGTGGCCTACGTTACTAATAATCCCTCTGCTGTTTATATCTGTTTGGTATCGAACACTAAAATCCGACACGATGCTATGGCTTTGTTGTACAGGACTACTTTTTGCATTTTACTTGTTTAGCTTTCGCTTCGGAGAATATTTTGTCCCGATTGCTATTATTAGTTTAGGAATGATTGTTCGTGATTTTGTTTGGGTGAATTCAAAGCCTAACAGGTTGATGATTATGTTCAGCCATATAGTTGTGTGTGTTTTAATGTTGCTTCCAGCAGGGGAACGAATAGCAGCACATAAAATGGGCAATATTGAAAAATACAAAGAAGTAGCAAAGTACCTTGAACTACATGCGAAGCCAGGTGAATTAATTTATAACTTTTTTTGGTCAGATTTTGTCAATTTACATTGGCAAACCCGTTCTTTTAACTATGTCAGCGGGCTTGATGATAATTATTTATTATACCAAAATCCCAGGCTCCATAAATTTTACAACGAGTTGTACAATGTTTCACTTTTACCTGACGGATATACCATTCGTGCTGCACAATTAATTTGTAGTGTATTTAACTCACGCTGGGTAATAATCGCGCAAAGCTATGATGCTGATAGTAATCGTTTACGAGAAATATTAGAACAAAGCAAGGATGCTGAAAAAGTTCTCCATAATCAATGGGGCGCATTATTTCAAATTAATCTTCCTCAGTGTCAGCCCCCTGCAGCTACGACCTTAGGCAACTCACGATAAATAACCCATCTTGCTTATCTTTTTATCCGTCTTCTGCGTTGCAACTTCGGTTACATAGCTTGCTATGCGCTCCATGTTGCGCCTTAAAGACAAACTCTGCCGCAATATGGGTGGGTTATTTATCGCGAGTTGACTTATCAATCAATGGGTGATTTATTGACTAAGATGCATAAAGCCACGCCAATAGTCATTTAATCTCCAAGCAAGGCGAATAAGTGCAGACATAATGTTCTACGTCAGACTTATTCGATGCGAATACCGTAGATAAACCATCACATTGTTAAAGGAACTTGCTGGTTGCTATAGCCCGTATTTCACATATGTTGGTGAGAAACGCGGGTTAGTAAGATAATACCGGATAATCGAGCGAGATTTTTAAGCGTTGCAGCAGTCATAGACGAGAAGATGACCTGTTCTTGCGCTCACTCAAAAACATATTTTAGAAAGGTTCGGGGGGTATCAATCGAGGAAGCTGTGGCTATGCACACTGCGGGCGGCTTTCAGACAATTAGCACGCCCCTTGTCATACACTCTCATGTACGGAGAGTATATAAATTGGTGCCGATGGCCGGACTTGAACCGGCACGACTTGCGTCACCGCCCCCTCAAGACGACGTGTCTACCAATTTCACCACATCGGCTAAACTCTATTTCAATCACTATTCGTTAACAGCTGGTGCTTCTTGAATTTCTGGTTCAGTCAATTCAGTAGGGACTGTGCCTTCAACTCCTACGGAAGGCACAGCGTTAGAACCTGGGAGATCACTGTCTAAAGCAGCAGGAACATCTTTCAGGATCGCGGGTATATCACTTTCTAAAGCAGCAGGCACATCCTGCTCCACAGCTGGTTGACCAATATCATCCAATATGTCTTTAGGTGATTGTATTGAGCGCCCTCCCATCACCGAAAGAAAAAGACTCGTCGCAAAAAACACAGTGGCAAGAATGGCGGTGGTTCTTGATAAAAAGTTGGCTGACCCTTGCGCGCCAAACACTGAGCCAGAACCGCCTCCTCCACCAAGTCCACCAGCTCCAGCCGTCGCACCACGACCTTGCTGCAATAAAATACAAGCAACCATCGAAATGGCAGCTATCATGTGTACAACTATTAACGCCTGAAACATAAACTTTTTGCCTGTCTTAATTATGACAATTACTATTTAACTTAAAATGTACTTTTTCACACACTAATGCTTTGCTCGGCATCCCTTGATCAAGATTATATAGAGGTCTCTCAGGTCTACTTTGCCACTTTTTAAGATGATCACTGTAGATTGCGTTTTCTACGCCAATCAGTGTTGTGTTACCCTTCTGTTTATCGATGGTGCGTAAAACGCACCCTACATTAGTAATCTGACAAAGTAGAATTAGCAAACCTTCACTTATCAAGCTGCGTTAATAATCCCAAGAAAAGAATCTGCCTGTAATGATGCACCACCAATCAAGCCACCATCAATATCATCTTTTCCAAATAAATCAGCTGCATTATCTGGCTTGACGCTGCCTCCATAGAGAATTTGTACTGTTTCAGCCAGTGCAGAATCACGTGCAGCAATCTGTTTGCGAATAAACGCATGAACTTCTTGCGCTTGGTCAGGTGTTGCTGTTTTACCAGTCCCGATTGCCCAAACTGGCTCATAAGCAATGACAGCCTTACTCAAAGACTCTATACCTGAATGATCAATAACAGCTGATAATTGCTCGGCGATCACATCAAACGTTTTGCCCTGCTCGCGTTGCTCATCAGTTTCACCAATACATAAAACAGGGATTATGCCACCTTTCATTGCATGCTCGTATCTGGCAGCCACTAATTGATTGGTTTCTCCATACAACTGACGACGCTCAGAATGCCCAACGATGGCATAACCACAACCGTATTCAGCAAGCATATTTGCCGAGATCTCACCAGTGTAAGCACCTTGATCTGCATCCGCCACATTCTGCGAACCCAAGGCAAGCGAAGTACCAGAAATAGCATCAGACGCTTCAGAAATTGCGGTGAACGGCACACAAACGACTGCATCACAATTTTGGTTTGCATTAAGCCCCGCAAGTATGCCTGCAATCAACTCACGATTACTTGCACGCGTTCCATGCATTTTCCAGTTTCCAATTACCAATGAACGACGCATACCAGCCTCCTGTCAAACAGGATATCGTATAACGACTTGAGTAGAAAATCAATAATGTTTTGATAGTAACACTCAGCTTACTCTCTATTTTGCCCAATCGCTGTCTGGAAAGTGCTCATTTATACCTATAAACTCCGCGCTTTCGCCTTGCTCTTGAACAAACTAGAGGCCAATCTGAGCAGTTACGGTTTCCGCTGAGTAATTACTTTTGATATTTGATCCATCATTTACACAAATCACAAACAACACTGAGAGTAAGACAGTGGCTGTGAGCCAGCTATTTTGATTAATTCCGTATGGTAAAATTGACATCGAAAGCAAGATCAAACATTTTGTTTATGCAGCCTGCTATTAATTTTCTTACTCGACAAAATACGATTCAATAGCTGATCAGACACGCCGGTTTCGGGAAGCTCCGGTTTTTCATCACATAGCACCAATAATTGCTGCGCTGATTTTATATGACTGGCATGCATTTCAACGGTGGCATCAATTGCATCTTCAACCTGCAAACCAAGCTGCCCAAGACCTTGCTCGACACCCGACTCGATACCACGCACCGCAGTTTTTTCCAGAGCAGGACGCAGGTTTCTCAACACGAACCAAGGTAGCAGCCATGATATCAACAACAATAAGCCACTGTGAATAGCGAAATCCATCCCTAGATACGGCAATTCTCCTGTTCCATTTTTATAGTATAAATCAACCACCCGATAGCCAATCCAACCGCCTGCTGCCAACGGCAGTACAATTGCCAGCAACTTAAAGACAGGCAAAAATATTCGTTGGAACAAATTCCCCGGGTTTGCCAATGCCTGACGCAATGCTTGTTGTGCATGGGATAACATTGATTTACGTGCGCCTTCACTCACCGGCAGCAAGGCTTGGCGATAAGGTTCGGCAGGAAAACCAAGATGGTCGGCTTCCAACGTAACCTCATCAACTGCATCTTGAAAACGGGTTTGCGCCCAGGCGTCCCATAGTATTGGAGTCTCCGATGACTGATTATCATCGCTGTTTTCAGCTGATTCATGTGGTAAGCGCGCCATTGCCGGCAAACCTTTGTAGCGACCGATAAAGGTTTGCGCAACATATTTGGCCGGCCATTGAAGACCTTTTTCCAGCACATCCGTTGTGTTTTGCCAGTTGTTATCCCAGCCTTGATTTAATTGCTTGGCAGATGCATTGTTGCCCATTCGTGCTAATGCATCTTCAATAGTATTCTTGAGCTCTTGCTGACGCACCTGAATATTACGCGCCTCCAGATGCGCCAGTGTATGACGATTGGCCAAGGCTTTGATACTGGCAACCAATTGCTCAAAATCATCATTGACCGTATCTGGTATCGGCTGCTTACAGATAGTACGAAACAATACTGGGTCAGCAAAACCAGAACTGGCAAGCAACTTGCGTAAATCATCAATCTGACTCGGATCACCACGATCCCATTGATTCATAACAAATATCCAACCGTGACCAGCGCCTTGTGATTGTAAAAAACGCCAACCTCGTTCATCACGATAACGCTCAGGACTGACAACATAGACCAGCAAATCGACATGGGGCAACCACTGCTCGACAATATGGCGATTATTCTGCTCTACACTATCGATATCCGGCATATCAATCCAGGCAACATCTTTCCATTGTTGCTCATTGTGACGAGCGACCTTAATTTGCTCAACAGGTAGCTCACTTGGCAAGCCGCCAAGCTGGATTGCGTCATGGATATAAAGAGTTACTTCACGTGATGTTGGCCGCTCCACGCCGGTCTTAGCAACATCCTCAGCCGCCAGACGGTTCAATAAGCTACTCTTGCCGACACCCGTACCACCGAAAAAAGCCACAACCAGTGGCTTACCTTGCTCGCCATCAAACACTTGCTTGGATTCACCCATACCAAATGCCTGCAAGGCGCTGGCATCAGTATCTAACAACCAGCCATCTGTTGCTGCTGACTGCATCCATTGCTGGGTTTTTGCAAGAAGATTAGAAAAGTCGTAACCCATAGCGCGAATCACCTAGCTTGTTTTGTGCATCATCAACAACGTGTGCTGAGATATTAAATTGATTATCTGCATTTAATTTATTGGGCAACCCAAGCAACTGCTTGGCGAGCAAGCCATC
This sequence comes from Methylococcales bacterium, assembly GCA_036478815.1. Classification (GTDB taxonomy): domain Bacteria; phylum Pseudomonadota; class Gammaproteobacteria; order Methylococcales; family DRLZ01; genus DRLZ01. Next base: position 1,655 of record JAZGEP010000092.1, on the reverse strand, counting down.
AAACAATGCTTCACGAACCACCTCGCGTTGGGTTTTTTTCAGTTTGTTTGCCACACTCTTCATATGTCGACCCAAAGCGCCTTCTGTCATCATGGAAGTAATCGAAAGCACAGCTGGAGCAATCACAAAATCTTGCACACCAATACCGCCAGTATGTAAGGCAATCGCCAAAGCAGCTGCGTCTGTCGCTACACGCGTGGTGCGTAGGCTGTTTAACGTCGCCGGATGTTCCTCAAGCTTATGGTACAAACCATAAGCTGTTTGATGAATTTCTTCCTGAAAAGTCTTGTGATAGTCACGTACTGCTGTCGAGAACTGCACTTCAACCGTTTCTTTCTCTTGCCTCAACTGACGACTAAGATCCCGCCACCAATCTGCATGCTGGCTTTCCTGGTCTGCTTTTTTGAGTAACGCCTCTCCCAGCTGAACAAATAAATGATCAGAGACTTGCCCCAAAATACGTGTTTCCAGACTATCAGCATCTTCATTGCCAGACACCGCACGTTTCCCCACCCGAAAGAGTGTGCGCATTGGCCAGGTGATGATTTTACGCATACCTGCAAGCACTTTGGCAACTCCGGGCAACTCCAATAGTGTCAATAGCTCTGCAAGCGCCTTATTAAAGGTTTCATAATGCTGGGGATGATTGAGATAATCACGTTGATAGATTGACAGCGCCTCATCAACACTCTCTTGTAACAATTGTTGCCACTGATCAACAGCTTTGCGCTCAGCAATGATCGGCTCAAGCCATGTGTTAAAATGAGTTTTGACAAATCCAAGTGCATTTTTTTGCTGCTTTTTCGCATCAGACTTGGCCGATGCTTTTTGCAATGCCTTGTACAAATCCGACAACTCAGTTGCAACAGATTCTACAGTGAGTCCGCTTTTGATATAAGGCAGCGTCACAATAGCCAATGGCTGATCATTGCGGACATCACTCCATTTATTTCTCAATGATCTAACTAACACATCACGCGCATCCGGTGTGACTTTATTCAAACAAATGACTGTCGGGGTTGCCAGTGGCTCAAGTAGGCGTAATATGTCCCAAACTGATTGATCTGCATACTTGTCTTTGCTCACCACCAGCAATATCACATCACCAAGAGCTGCTGTTTTCAAAACGCCCTCTTGATATAAAACAGCTCCCAAAGAATCAAAATCCGGAGTATCCCAAACCATAGAATGGCTCAGCGGATGTTGCGCGTCTCCTTGGACAAAGGAAAAAGCGTAGCTTTTATCGCCTGGCTCACCACGTGTGCCGACATCACTACGAGCAAAACTTTCAAAATATTGTTGTAACCAGTCCACCTCTGGCTCAGAAACATTTAACCCAAATCCTTGCGGATGTACTGTATATCCGGCAAGTGGGCTAACACCCGCCTGATCCTGTTGCAACAGTAAATTCACTGTAGTACTTTTTCCAGCCTGGGTTGGCCCCAGCACTGAATACTGAACCACTGGATTCTTCTGTTGACTTAGCAATTCCAATTTTTGTAAAGCAGCTTCAGCAATGTGCAATGAGGCAAGATGAGCTTCAAGTATCTGCTGTTGCTCAACATCTTTGCTATGCTTTGCCACTCTCTCGTAGCTGGCTTTCAGTTGCCGGATAAAATCAAGCATCTTGTTTTTTTGCTCCGAAATGATCTGTA
>JAZGEP010000091.1:0-9623 GCA_036478815.1 Methylococcales bacterium | reverse complement strand
GCTGCTCAAAAAACCATCTTCTTCAATATACTGATTTTATTGGCTATTTCTAAAGTCAAACATCCAACATTGGATTGTTTTCAATAAATAATTCAAATTATAATCAATAGTTTACAAGATTTATGTTGCTTGATATGAACTCCGAAACTTTAGTGTTAATTATCACCGCTTTCATTCGAACAGAAACCAGTAGAAACTGAAATCATTGATGCCGTTTTGACAAAAAATATCAATGCGCTGAAACCTGTGTTAAAACGGCATGGCTATAACATCAAAGCGTTGGGTGAATTATTCGCGAAAAAGGAGTCCGCGAAAAAGGTTCTAAGTCCTTAAAAAAGCCTCATTTATAACCTTCCTAAACGATTTGGCTTTTATCGAATTTGCAACATTGCATCATTACAGATATACACCTGATAGGACGTGCTGAGGAACGAAGCGTCATCAATTGAAATGATTGGCTTTTTACAGAAACTTTGGTCAATAACAATACACAGTGTCTTTGCCAATCTTTCAAAGCAAGTTCCAGCACTTTCATTGATGCGCTTCGTACCTCAGCACATCCTATCAAGGTTATTGGATTTTACGGAAAAGTACTTTAGCAAGGATAATGGAGTCGAAGCCCTTAAGATACCTCGATATGCTTGTAAAGTGTCGGTTTAGAAATACCCATCAATTCACAAATAATCGGGGTCAGAGTAACATTAAATCGTTGGCTCTGTTCAATTAATGTTACTCTGACCCCGTGCGACTCCTTTTCCTGTCGATTTCCACGCGATGTAACGTGTGATGCTAATTTCAATGGTAGACACCTTCTTGCTTCGATTCTCTTCATGTCCTTCATGGTGAACAATCAAGTCTTAAACGGGACAAGCAACTACATGATGGACATTGTGCTGAATCAGTACCTATCGAACCTATAAAAGCACTTCCAGCTCAGGCTAAATTTACATGTGACCATGTTATAATCTAGCTATTTATCTGGAAGCACAAACAATGCAAAAACTGTCATCAGTTAGCATTATTCTCTTATCTCTTCTTATACCAGCCGAACAAGGTTGGTGTTCATCTGCACCACATCAGACACTAGATCTCACAACACACATTGTTGGCTATCTGGCATTAGCCGTATTCGTGATTGCTTACCTGCTGGTTTTTCTGGAAGAACAAATTCATCTGCATAAGTCCAAACCGGTCTTGCTGGCAGCAGGCATTATCTGGCTGATGATCGGGGTTGTGTATAAAACTCATGGTCTAGACGATCTCACAGCACAACTGGTTCGCCACAACTTCCTTGAATATGCAGAACTGTTTTTCTTTTTACTGGTGGCAATGACTTACATTAATGCCATGATTGAAAGAAATGTTTTCGATGCATTGCGCTATTGGTTGGTCATGAAAGGGTTTAGTTACCGCGCTTTGTTTTGGATTACCGGTATTCTGGCATTCTGTATTTCTCCGATTGCAGACAATTTAACAACAGCGCTGATTATGTGTACCGTTGTGTTGAGTGTTGGCGTCAACCACCCTAAATTTATTACGCTGTGTTGTATCAATATTGTTGTTGCTGCAAATGCGGGCGGTGCTTTTAGTCCATTTGGAGATATCACCACCTTAATGGTCTGGCAAAAAGGCATCATTGAGTTTACCGACTTCTTCAAACTGTTTATCCCGTCCGTGATTAATTTTGTTGTACCCGCGTCGATCATGCATCACTTTATGTCAGACGATAAACCAGAAGTTGTTCCTGTAGAGCAGAAAACACTCATCAAACGTGGCGGCATCACCATTGTTGTATTGTTCTTGCTAACCATCGCCACAGCAATCTGTTTCCACAGTTTTCTGCATTTGCCACCGGTTATCGGCATGCTGACAGGTCTGGCTTACTTAAAGCTATTTGGTTTTTATCTACGCCAAACCTATCAGCACGAAATTGCCAATTTTGACAAAACACCGGGGGGTCATCATGGTGCCAGTAAAGAATTCAATGTTTTCAATCACATTGCTGGCTCAGAGTGGGATACTTTGTTCTTTTTCTACGGCGTGATTATGTCAGTCGGTGGACTGGGTGTTATTGGCTATTTAGGTCTGGCTTCTGAATTTATTTATGGTGAGATGGGTGCAACCTCTGCAAATATATTGGTGGGGGTTATATCAGCCATCGTCGATAACATTCCAGTCATGTTTGCAATCCTTACCATGAATCCAGAAATGTCTGATACCCAATGGTTACTGGTTACCTTGACTGCCGGAGTCGGTGGCAGTTTGCTATCCATCGGTTCGGCTGCTGGTGTAGCATTAATGGGGCAGGCGCGTGGTAGTTATACATTTTTCAGTCACCTAAAATGGAGTCCTGCAATCGCATTAGGTTACGCTGCCAGTATTTATGCGCATTTATTGATTAATGGATGATTTAACAACAGACTAATTCTACTTTGTCAGATTACATATGTAGGGCGTGTTGTACGCACCATTGGGGCAAAACAACACTGATTGGTGCGTACAACGCACCCTACAGAAATGCTTTTTGTGCAGTCTCCTGTAAATGTAACAAAGTAGATCTCATTAAAAAATTTAACTCCTTCCTAAGACAGAAACGTGCATGAAATAACTTCGACAACTGACTTGTCTTGTTATCCGTCTTCGGTGTTGCCGCAACAGTTACATAGCTCACTAGAGCTTAGTTGCGGTGCCTTGAAGACAAACAACAATTCTGCGTCAGTAGTCGAAGTTATTCCATGCACGTTCCTAAACTGATAGATAGCTCGAAAAACCGCTAACTGTCTGAAAAACATTGATTAGTAGACTTGCCCTCAATCATGCAACAAGCCCCATCCGGCCCGCACCTCTCTCAATCAACCCATACCGGGCAATTGATGCTGCAAGTATTATTTGCTTTAACACCCGGTATTGCAGCAATGACCTGGGTATTTGGCTACGGCATTATCACCAACATCATGCTGGCAATCACCAGCGCAGTGGTTATGGAAGCAGCAATGTTAGCTGTCCGCAAACGCCCCATTATCAGCACATTAAAAGACAACAGCGCAATACTCAGCGCAGTTTTGTTGGCACTGAGTATTCCACCACTTACCCCTTGGTGGATGATTATCATTGGGACTTTGTTCGCAATCGTTGTCGCCAAACACTTGTATGGCGGATTGGGCTTTAATGTGTTTAATCCAGCAATGGTTGGCTATGCAATATTGATTATTTCTTTCCCATTACAAATGACGTTGTGGCCGGATTTACAATTACCACGATTGAGTTTAAATGAATCGCTACACTGGCAATTTAACAACCAACTATCGACAGCAAATACTCTCGATGCCATCACCAGCGCAACACCACTAGATACGCTACGCACAGCAACGCGTAACAATGAAAGCCTTGTCAACATTAAGCAACTGACTGTTATTCAACAACATGTGTGGATTCTCGCCAGTGCCTGGCTAATGGGAGGATTCTGGCTAATCTACCAACGCATTGCTGCCTGGCAACTGCCCACTGCATTCTTGGGCAGCTACACAGTATTTACCGGAATATACTGGCTCATAGACCCTACACAGCAAACCACACCATTATTTTATCTATTACACGGCAGCGTCATCATGGCAGCATTTTTTATTGTGACCGATCCGGTGACCGCGCCAATGACTCCAGCCGGAAGATTAATCGCCGGAGCACTGGTTGGCATTTTGGTGTTTGTCATCCGCAGCTGGGGCGGATATCCCGAAGGCGTAGCCTTCGCGGTATTATTAATGAATCTGACAGTACCGTTAATTGATCGCTATCTCTAATTCAAACACAGAAATTTTTGCTTCAAACCAACAGATAACGATCAGATGATGAATTGCACACATCAACATTCTTTTTCCAAGGTGTTGATGCTGACATGAGGCCATCGAATGACACCGGGAAGCCCATCTCTGCGCGGGAAGAAATCCAGGATTACCACCTGCGAGTATTGTAGACGGAGTTTCGGATTTCCTTTGTGATCAGTATCAGCTAGTTCCTGTATCCAAAAGGTTGATTTCATGGCGGCAGCGTTAGCCTGTTTTACTATGAAGGGAATATTCACAATCCCTCCGCTCTCGACTGTCGTGTCAACGTCAAGTACTGTTGTCTTTACGATGTTAACGCCCTCATTCGCTAATTTTAGCAAATCATTTGGGCTCACTGGGTCGAATCCTGGAAAGGCTGGAGCATTGACCACGCCCTTAAATGGATTATCATGGAAATACTTGTAGGGAGCCAGGTAAGGACTTGCCAAATTCTGATCGACACCCACCGGCAAGCCGTTGATATCAGGAATTGCTGGAGCACCATTGGATTGAGTGCCAGCACCTAACGCCAAAACTGAGTCACCGTGCGGAATCGTAGCCAGCCGAGCGATATCCAAGCCGTTTGTAAGTTCATTCGCCATATGTAACCACAGACCGGGTTCATGGTGGATCGCAAGATCAGGCCCGCCCGCCTTACCGCTTTGAGGGAAATCTTCAGCCGCTATCTGGCTGATCATTTGTTCATAATCCAGTGCCGCAACATACTGATCGGAGTTGATTGTAGTGCCATTCCTCTGAATACCACGGTTTGGCACAGCCTTATCAACAAGTGTGAATTTAAGTTCTTCGTTGTATTGGTTAATCAACAAACGATAGTTCAACCGACTCTCGGGTTCTGTTGCAAAGGGTAGCGCGATCATATTCCAACCACGTCCAGGGAGACTTTTCCAGGTTCCAGGCAGGAGCTGTAATGGACCCAGCTCCTCATCACCGGATTGGGCTGGGCTGATTGTTCGCGGTTGACTCTTGAATGTTTTGAGTGTGGCTTCGTTTAGCATAATGATTTTCCTTTTATATTAGATCTAGGAGGCTGTCCGAGCCAGTATTTCTCATCAACTGCTGAGAAATACTGGCTAAGCACTGCATAGACCGGTTCAATATTGAGGTAACCGGCATCGATGAATACGTCAAAAAATAAAGGGAAAATAACAAATCAGCTCTTGGTCTCTTGATAGAAAGTCTTGCCTTGATTCAATGTTTAAAGAGTGAGGATTTCGTTACATCTGGAAATTATTAAATCCTCTCGCCTAAATACCAGTAGGCCAAATCAGTGATTGCACTGAGATTATGTGAATATGTAAGAGAGTAATCGAATATGATCCCTTTGATTGCAGTGTATAGGTCAATCTTGAGGACATCTGTGAACTATTCACATGTTTGTGCGTAAATATTCACATTTACAAAAAACTGTTGATGACACAACGCAAGCGATGGGTTATCAATCTATCCGACAGGCTTGTATTTATTGATGGCGAGTATGAATATCACTGGAACATACATGAAATGTCTTGAAAATTCTGACGTGTCTTTTTATTCCTGCATCAAAATTATTCAACTTATTCTTGCACGTTACCAAGTTCATTTAATTCGCTGGCTTGAGGACGATAGATCGCTATTGATAGCAGGGAAAGACTAGCTAGTAGGTAAAAACTAGCCGGGTCATCACCAAGTAGGCATAACAGTAGTCCTAGCCACAGAGTCAGCTGCGCGGCGATTAAACAAACAATGACTCTGCGCTTAAATCGCTGTGATAGTTGTTGCAGCTCTACGCTGGTTTCAGAGACACGAATCAGTGGTCGATATCTGTATAAACGTATCAATGGAAACAGGACAATTGCAATACAGTAAAAGATTGTACGTAATCCTACGATTGGCACTGTTGATCCGAGAGTTGATAACAGTGCATGGCTGTATTGACAGGCAATGATTGCCAAGAGAGGTGTTGTTAAGATTATTACCCAAATAAATCGGGTTATTCTTAATGTTTGTTGTTGCCAGTTTATGTTGTTTGCTTGCATGAATGAGCTAATAAGAACTTGATTGCTATTATTTAAGAGAGGTGGTTTGTAATACGCTTATTGGGGATTAGATAGAGTTGAATCTCTATATGCTCCCATTCCAAAACAGTATTTTTAAAATGAACGGGGAAACTGAGAAAACTGATGACTATTGATTCCGTTCAGCATTCCAGAATTTTCAGCAATCAAGGTGGCCCCCAGAAGTAATAACAGAACAAAAGTTACAGTGAATACAATTTTCACCACACTATATGGGCGTTCACCTTTGGTTTTACCCGTGCGCCCATTGATGACAAAGCGATAGGTTTTATTGCGAAATTGAAATGCGGCAGTCCAGATGGGTAATAATATGTGTTTAAATGTTGTGTCATTGTGTTGTGTGTTTAAACGCTGAATCTGCTGGTGATCACCACCGATGCGATAACGTACGTCGCTGCGTATCGTGGTGTCCATAATGTTGCGAGCAGTGTCAAATCCTTCGTCCAGATCTACTTGATAAATTTCACTTTGGAAACCACTCAAATATTCTTCCTGATAAGGAATCAATCTGGCTAAACCCCAAGGACCCAACCAATCGGTTAATCTTCTGGGTAAAGTCCTGGTGGCTCCAATCAATACATCGTCAAAATGGCGGGAGGTATGTCCACTAACTGGTGACCAGCGAATTTTTGGCACAGAAACATTGCGCCGTATACGACGTCCATTTTCAATGACAACCACTGATTGCTGTACATAATAAATATCACCCCGCAGACCGGAAAAACTGGTGCTGGTATTGCTGTCATAAGTCCAATATGGAATGTAGACGCCATTTAACGAGGTATCATCGCGCGCATATTTTTTTAATTCACTAGGCGCAAACCACAGGCTTTTCAACCATCTGCTATACTCATGTTTGGCTTGGTGGGCAGTAATAGAAAAAGGCAGCAATGCCTGTGGCAAGATTGAGCGCAGATGTCCGGTACCAAGTACCACAGGAGTGCCGCAAAACGAGCATTCATCCGCATGCACACCAGCACCGAGCATAAATGTGGCTGCACAATTACTGCATTGTACTGTTTGCTCGTCACTGTTAAGTGGTATTGTTTTTTCCAGCGCAACCAATGCAGTATGCAAGTCATTTTCTTCAATGAATTGTTCACTGGCAATAATCTGGTTTTCATGTCCACAATAGGGACATTCCAGTAAATCTGAGCCAATTTTGAACGTCAGCAGTGCGCCACATTGCTTACAAGGAAAGCGTGTTGCAGTAACATCCGTCGCATTGTTGCCGGATAAATCAGGGTTGATTTTCTGATACCCGGAAACGGAAAATAGTTTGTTATCGTTGTTATCCATCGCCAGGGTAATTTAGAGTTCAGTATCTATGCAGGTAACAACCATCGGCGTATTCGCTATATGGAAAGACTTTTTCAGCGTTGGATCTGTAATAAATAGAATGCTTGGGAACGTGCATGGAATAACTTGAACAATTATGACACAGGATTTTTGTTTCTGGCTAAGCGATCTCAAGAGGCGCGTAGTTACTCTACGCAACGATTGAGATCACTTAGTCAGGAGCAAAAAGACAAGTCAGAATGTTCAAGTTATTTCATGCACGTTCCTTAGTGCTAAAGATTGCCTGTAAAAGTAATCACTTTGCTGGAGGAATTGGTGGTGGTGTCATATTTTCCAACAAAGAATTAAGTTCACCATGTTCTGAAACAGTTTGCCATTGATTCATTCCAGGTTTCCAGATTAGCGTATCAGAATTGACTAGTCCTGATTGTGCTTTGCTTTTCAGTTCATCTACAGCATACGGACCCTCAGATTCCCCATCGACAGCAATATAATAGCGCTCAATCCTGGGAACTTGAGGCGGTTGGGGTGTATTTGGTCGAGCTTGTTGTTCTGGAGTCATTGAGTCCCCTACTTGTTTACCAAGCGCAACACCGACCCCAATACCCAGTCCGTCCGAAATACCACCACCGTGTTTAGCACCCTCTTCGAGTGCTTGTCCCGACTGGTACTTGATATATTTGTCCAGTCCACCAACCATACCAATGCTAGTGCGTTTATCCAGCGCTTGTTCAACTTCGGGAGGCAGTGATATATTTTCAACCAGAATTTTGGTTAATTCCAGGCCATAGGCATCAAACTCGGGCGCAATGCGTTCCGTTATAAATTCACTCAATTCGCCGTAATTCGCTGCCAGATCAAGAATTGAGATATTGGCATTGCCAATCACCGATGCAAAGCGTGAGACAATCAGGTTACGCAGTTGATTGCTGATTTCATCCGTGGTGAAGTTACCATCTGTCCCGGTAATTTCACGAATAAATTTGGAAGGGTCTTTGATGCGCACAGCATACGAGCCAAATGCGCGCAAACGTACTGCATCGAATTCTGCATCACGCAGCATAATTGGATTTTTGGTGCCCCATTTCAGATCAACAAAGCGCTTGCTACTGCAAAAATAGACTTCTGCTTTAAACGGGCTTTTAAAACCATGATCCCAATGTTGTAGTTTGGTGAGAATTGGTAAATTTTTGGTTTCCAGTTCATAAAGTCCTGGATTCAACACATCAGCAATTTCACCTTCATTGACAAAGACTGCACTCTGTGACTCTCGAACAACCAGTTTAGCGCCATATTTTATTTCATTACCATAGCGTTCGAAGCGGTACACCATGGTGTTATCGGTATCATCAATCCATTCAACAACATCAACAAATTCCCCGAACAGCCAATCCATTAGTCCCATGTTTTAGCCCTCCTGATTTTCAAGATTGTCGAATACGGATGCTGTGCCTGAATCTGCATGGGCTTTTGATGCAGCCAATGTGGTACGTAATTCTGATTCCATGTTCACAAGTTTAATTTCAGCTTGCGCACGGGCTTTTTTTCCATCCTCAGTAATTTGTAGTGTTTCTTCAATGGTATCGATGAGTGAGCGATGCGCTTTTTCTACCGATTCGATATCAAAGATACCGCGTTCAAGTTGTTGACGTATTTCGGCATTAGCAGTTTTCAAATTCTCGGCATTTTTCTCGAGTAATTCATTGGTTAAGTCAGAAGCCGCTTTAACGGTTTCAGCCGCTTGTTGGGAGCGATAAATGGTTACTGCCTGCGCCAGTTGTTGCCGCCACAAAGGTACGGTATTGACCAACGTAGAACTGATTTTATTGACCAAGCCTTTATCATTTTCCTGAACCAGACGAATACTCGGTAAGCCTTGCATAGCGACTTGTCGAGTGAGTCTTAAATCATGCAGACGACGTTCAAGTTCGTCGCGTTGCACACGCATGTCACGCAATTGCTGGGAGATCAGTACATCGTCGCTGGCTTTCGCTTTGCTTTCCAGTTCAGGTATTTCTGTTGCATCAAGCCTGGAAATACGTTCTTCACCTGCCGCAATGTATAAATCCAGTGAGTGTAAATACTCAAGACTGGTTGTATACAACCTATCCAGAGAAGTGATGTCAGTGAGCAATTGAGTCTTGTGTTCCTCCATCTCGTCGGTGATCTTGTCAATCTGCAAACGTGATTCTTCATATTGATTAATAAACAGTACAATTGGTTTGGCACGACCCAGTAAACGAGCAAAAAAACCCTGTTTTTCTTTGAGCTGACTCAAATCAAAACCTCTTAGTGTAGTGACCATATTATTCAATGCCTGCCCTGCACTACCCAGGTCTTTATTGCGCACTCCTTCCAGCATATTGTCAGAAACTACGGTTAATTGTTCTTGCGCCTTGCTGCCAAAAAACAGAATTGAATTGCT
>JAZGEP010000090.1:0-3093 GCA_036478815.1 Methylococcales bacterium | reverse complement strand
GTGTGTTTTTGGCGGAACGCTTTGCACCCTCTTCGAAAGAACAGGACGATGATAGCTATCGTCCGATGACCGATGATGAAATGGAGCGTGAACTGGACAGTATGGACGACTAATCCATATATTGTATAGGCAGACAAAGTAACAAACATGCCGCAGCTTACTTTTTCTATTGTTGTATTCTTTATTTTGCTCGCACAACCAGTAGGTGCAGCCACTACAAGTGAGCTGAGCAATCAATTAGCCTCACACGCTTCTCCCTATCTTGCCATGCATGGCGATGATCATGTTGCCTGGCAAGACTGGCGGCCGACACTGCTTACACAAACGCAGAAAGAAAATCGCCTGTTATTCATTTCCAGTGGCTATTTTTCATGCCACTGGTGCCATGTTATGCAACGTGAGAGCTACAAGGCTGTAGACGTAGCAGAGTTGTTGAATCAAAAATTTCTACCGGTAAAGATTGACCGTGAACTTGAGCCCGCACTGGACGCTCACTTGATTGAATTTGTGGAGTTAACGCGCGGCCATGCCGGCTGGCCGTTAAATGTTATTTTAACGCCAGAGGGTTATCCACTCATTGGCTTTACCTATTTGCCAAAGCAACGATTCTACAATCTATTGAAAGAAGTGTCTGAGCGTTGGCAGAAGGAACCTGAGCGCCTAGCTGAACTAGCACGCCAGGGCACTGAAGAAATTATCCGAACCAAGTTGGCTGTCATGCAACAGAAAGCGGGTACTGGCTCAGATCCCGTTGAAGCCTTTACAACATCCAGCCTGGAAATGGCTGATGATATGTCAGGTGGTTTTGGGCGCCAAAGTAAATTCCCAATGACGATCCAATTGCAACAGCTTGTTAATCTGACAAAGCGTGATAAAGAGCATGTGTTAGCACCCTTTGTTCGCCTTACGCTTGATCAAATGGCAAGACTTGGTTTGCATGATCATATTGGGGGTGGATTTTTTCGATATGCAACAGATCCAGGCTGGACGCTTCCGCATTTTGAGAAAATGCTCTATGACAATGCGCAGATCGCTTTGCTGTACTTGAATGCAGGTGAAAAACTTGCAGACACTGGCTATCTGGAAACCGGTTTTTCAACACTGGACTTTATACTGGAAAACATGGCAGGTGGGTCAGGTGGCTATGTCGGTAGCTTCTCGGCAGTCGATGACCAGGGCCGTGAGGGTTTTTATTATTCCTGGACTACAGAGCAATTAAAACAAATTCTGAACTCGGATGAATTAAAAACTGCGACAGCCTATTGGTCGTTACAGGGTGAGGAAGTGACAGAGTATGGATACCTGCCGACTATAAAAAATGACTTATCAAAACTGGCTGATTCGCTTCACATGAAACCCGCGAGTCTGAAAAAACATTTAAAGTCTGCCCAGGGCAAGCTGGTTAAATTTAGAGAGAAGCGCTCACTACCGGTTGATGACAAACAATTGGCTGCCTGGAATGGGCTGTTTCTAAGTGCCTTGGCAAGTGCAAGTCAGCTGACAGACGATAAAAAATATAAATCAGCCGGTAGCCATTTAGCGAACTATCTAGTTAAACAATTGTGGGATGGCAAACAGCTATTACGGGCGACCGGTAAATCAGGCGGGATAGGACAAGCAAGTGTCAAGGATTATGCGTTAGTTGCAAAAGGTTTGCGGGATTGGTCGTTGATAGAGGCTGATAAGTCATATGCTCAACTCAGTGATCAACTGACAGAAATTGCATGGAAAAAATATTATCGTAGTAATCGTTGGTATCAGTCCGATACAAACATTTTGCCAGGTCTGGGTGGCAGCATTGCTTTCACAGATAGTTCACTACCTTCAGCATCTGCTGTACTGAGCAGCCTGGCTTTAACTGGCAAATCTTTAAAAAATGACAAGCAATTACAAAAAAGAGTGTTGGCCCATCTGCAGCTGGTAAAGAAATTATTGGGGGCAGATCTGTTTTGGTACGCGGGTTACGTTGATTTGTTGAAATGAGGAATTGTTAGTCTAAAAATAGGGTGGTGCATCCCTGCACGCTGCTGGCATCCCGCCAACAATCATCCCATTAACCAATATATCTTTCCTTGTACTCAAACTCCTGGGTGGGTGAAGTTGAAACCACGAGCAGGGGGCAAGCACTGTGATGAAGAACAGATTCAGCAACCGAACCGAATAGCAGCCGTGATAAACCACTTCTACCATGTGTACCCATAGCGATCAGGTCGATTTGCTGTTCATGAATGGTTTTTATAATGTCGCTAGCTGGGCTTTTAAACGAGGAAACAATTTTGCTTACCTTATAGCCATGCTGTTTAAATCGTTGTTTACATAATTCAATGATAGCTTTTTCAGTTTTAATGCTTGTGCCAGAATTATCAGCCTCTGAAGTACCTGTGAAAGAGTGATAAAGTATAATTTCACAGTGCCTGGCGGGTATCAGTTGTGTAATAGACTCCAATATATAAGATGATTCACGGTTGGTGTCGATAGGCACCAAAATGCGCATTACCTGACCCTTTTCCAGTTCCGGGTGTGGCGCTGTATCAGTATGAAATAGTAGCGTTGGGCAAGGCGCAACACGCATAACTGATTCGGCCACGCTGCCATCAAGCATCCGGCTCATGCCTGCACGGGCATGCGTTGTCATGGCGATTAGATCAACTTTTTCGATAATCGCACGTTGGGTTATCACCGTTTCCGGGTCGCCCATTTCAAGATTGAACCAAATACGATCATTCGATATATCCAACTGTTTAGCGCAGTTATTCAGCATTGTTTCTGCTTCGAGTAAGCGTTGATCAATTTCCATTGCGTTGACACCTGTCAGATCCGGTAACACTCGCAGCAAGACGAAACCCGAATCATCACGCTTCGCAAGATTGTTCAGATGTGAAATAAAACCACTGTTCCAGGTGGTATCTTCGACGGGGACTAGAATTGTGTATGCCAAACTACTGCCTCAATATGAAATATCGAAGCCACAGACTAACCAATCGAATATTAGAAAGACTTGATATGGATCAAAAGAACGGCTTTATGGTAAATTTTTGACTGTCTCATGAAGGCGACAGTTTTTATTGTCACAATAAATAATAGCTTACCGTA
>JAZGEP010000089.1:0-3817 GCA_036478815.1 Methylococcales bacterium | reverse complement strand
TTGCTGAGTGTCATGATGATCACTTGTTCTGGCCAGTATCTGGAAGATGATAATAACTGGTCTGGGCCAATCAGTGAATGTTTGAAATCCAGTGACAAGATTAGCTCGCCTGGTTTTGCTGTAATTGCTGGAAGCATGGAGTCGGTGAGCGATTCGCTGCCAATTACTTGAATCCAGTTGTGTGGTAAACGTTCAGTGCTGCTGCAAATCATTCCTTGATCAATCCAAAATTCAACTTGCGGGTATTGTGCTAATAAATAATCGATTTTCTGAGTATTATTACCGTCTTCTGATAACAGATTAAGATCAGCAATATAAAGCGTGCTGAAGGGATGTAAGGCCAACAACGCTTCGATGATTGCTTCTGGTTCAGCACTGCTGCAAAGTGAAGATTGGAGTGGCTGATAGGTCTCACGATTTCCTTGGTTGGCGTGGACAACCAGTCCATTCATGATGTCGATAACAGGGATGAGGTTCATGCAAGGTATCAGGTTTAAGGAGCGAGGATTTAATAATATCCACATCTTGACTTGTCTTTTTGTCCGTCTTCTGCGTTGTAGAAACAGTTGCGTAGCCAGCTATGCACCTGTTTCTACGCCTTGAATACGAACAAAAATCCTGCCTCAAGATGCGGATATTATTAAATCCTCGCTCCTAATAGAAGATATCAATCGTGAGATTATTAATCCTTGAGTTTATCACTGGCGGCGGCATGATAGATACACAGTTGCCTGAGGATTTACTGGCTGAAGGTCAGCTCATGCTTGATGCAATTGTGAGTGATATGCTGGAATTAGAACATATCGAACTGATGGTTTTACGCGATGCACGATTATCTAAACCAGTATTCAAAGGTCAACACCACAACCATCATTGTACATTTGTGACAGCAGCTCAGGGCTTTCAAGCTGTATGGCTACAAGTAATTCAGCAGGTTGATGCTGTATTACCAATTGCACCTGAAACGATGGGGGTTCTGACTGGTCTGTGTGTTGATGTTGAGAGTGCAGGTAAATTATTGCTCAATAGTTCTAGTCATGCAGTGGGTTTAACCAGTAGTAAGCTGGAGACATACAGATTGTTGCAAGGTGCGGGTATTCCAGTGATTCACACTGAGCAGCTAAATGATGCGCTGAATATTTCACCACCGTGGGTCATTAAGCCAGACGATGGTGTGGGTTGTGACAATGTTGTTGTTATCGATGATCGACAAGCATTGAATGGTTTTATCGAAGCATCGATTATGGATGATATCGATGAAGTGGACGTGCTGATTATTCAACCCTGGGTAGTCGGGCAAGCGGCCAGTTTGTCTGTTATTTTTAATGAGAACAATGCTTTATTACTCACGTATAATAAACAACTGATTGAGGTTAAGCAGGGGCGAGTTTGTCTTAATGCTTGTCAGGTTGGCGAGGAAACCAGGCATTGGGAATTTTACCAGTCATTGATTACACGTATCGCTGAGTATTTTCCTGGGCTTAAAGGCTATGTAGGAATTGATATAATAGAGACTGAAGATGGACCGGTTGTTGTTGAAATTAATCCGCGTTTAACCACATCGTATGCTGGTATCCACAAGGCGCTTGGAATCAATCCGGCGCAATTGATTTTACAAAGTTTTGAAGCTGAATCCATAACCTATACAACAATAAGCATGGATAGCATAAAATCCGTATGTGTTGATCTAAATACATTTCATGCCTGACATCATTGGCTGGGATATTGGTGGAGCTCATCTTAAAGTAGCCCATATTGGTATTGATGGCATCATTAAATCTGCACATCAGATAGCGTGTCCGCTCTGGCAGGGATTGAATCAGTTACACGAAGCAATTGCAGTCGCTGAGCAAAAACTCGATGTAGAATCGCTGAATCATTGTCGACATTCAGTGACGATGACAGCAGAATTGGTCGATTTGTTTGAAAGCCGCGATCAGGGTGTTGATGCAATTCTGACCTTGCTTAAACAAACCATTGAAACAGATCAACTGTGGATATTTTGTGGGCGCGATGGATTGCTGGAATTTAATCAGGTGCAGTCAGTCAACTTTCAGATGATTGCTTCTGCAAACTGGTTGGCTACAGCCATGTTCATTGCGGGCAGTTTGCCTGCTGCGTTAGTGATTGATATTGGCAGCACGACAACAGATATTGTGACAATTGAACATCATCAAATACTCAGTTCAGCAGTGAGCGACTATGATCGATTGTTAACTGATGAACTGGTGTATACAGGCGTAGTCCGAACGCCAGTGATGGCGGTGAGTGATCACAGTTATTTTCAAGGTAACAGAGTGTCATTGATGGCAGAGTATTTTGCGACAATGGCCGATATTTACCGGATTACTGGCGAACTTCCAGACTATGCTGATCAAGGCGATACTGCTGATGGCAACAGTAAAAGTCTTGTCGCAAGTACTCGGCGACTGGCGAGAATGATTGGTCTGGATCAGGAGTCTGTTCCAGACAGTCAATGGTTGATGCTGGCAAAGTCATTGCGTGCGAATCAACTGGACAAGATTGTTCGTGCAACACGCCGGGTGTTGTCAACCATGATAGAGATTGATGTCCCAATAATAGGAGCAGGCGTTGGTCGTTTTCTGGTTCGTGATCTAGCGCTTCAATGTGGACTGGAATACCGTGACTTTAGTGGATTCAGTGTTGATCAGGCTGAAACATTAGAAATGGATTATCTAGCAGATTATGCACCTGCTGTAGCCGTTGCCAGTTTGCTGCATAAACAATTGTTGTAAGTAATTATTCAAAATAACTAGTAACTCAGTGTAATCAGTAACTGCTCAGATTGCCCTCTAGTTTGTTCAAGAGCAAGGCGAAAGCGCGGAGTTTACAGGTGTAAATGAGCACTTTCAACGCAGCTGTTGGACAAAATAGAGGGTAAGCTGAGTAGTTGCAATAACTATTGGAATTTCGTTAACACTCATGTATTCATTACATCAATTTCCAAAAATCGTTGAACTTCCGTATTTACTAGATTCTGCGCGATTGTTTAGTGTGTGGGCGGATGAACCATGGGCAGTGTTTCTTGATAGTGGATACCCGCAGATTGAAACAGGTCGATACGATGTACTCACTGCACGACCTTATTGCACGCTGGTGACACGCGGTGCTCAGACTGAAATTAATTCGGTATCTGGTGCACGCACATCCCCTGAAGATCCGTTTAAAATTCTGCGACAAACCATGAGCCCAGTGGTCAGCTCATTTGAACAAGTGCCATTTAGTGGTGGGGCAATCGGCTATTTTGGTTATGATTTGGCGCGGCGCATTGAAAGATTACCGAGTATTGCAGAAGATTCTGAATCCATTCCTGAAATGATGGTAGGGCTTTATGACTGGATGGTCGTTGTTGACCATCAACAGCAACAAACCTGGTTATTGGCGCAAGGGCGTGATTTACGTACTGAAGCATTGTGGGATTCGTTGGTGGTGGAGTTTAGTGAGTACCCGGATGACAATTCAGATGCCAATGAGTTTCGGATTACTTCATCAATACAGTCCAATATGGACTGGGATGAATATGCTCAGGCGTTTGCTAAAATCCAGCGTTATATTTTTGAAGGTGACTGCTATCAGGTCAATCTGGCGCAGCGCTTTCAGGCGTCTTGTACAGGCAACTTATGGACATTATATAAGAAACTTAGGACTGATAACCCCGCACCGTTTTCTGCCTATCTTAATTTGCCAGAAGTGCAGATTTTAAGCTCTTCACCGGAACGCTTTGTTGCAGTCACGGATGAAAACATAGAAACCAAACCAATCAAAGGCACTCGTCCTCGCGGATCAAATCCAGATG
>JAZGEP010000088.1:0-3814 GCA_036478815.1 Methylococcales bacterium | reverse complement strand
TAATTGAGTTGACTCATCGGTTTCAAGAACCACCGGTTTGGCGCCAGCTAATAACACAATATCAGGATAAGAAACCCAGTACGGAGCAGGAATAATGACTTCATCGCCTGGATTTAACAGCGCCTGAGCCAAATTGTAAAAACTTTGTTTTCCACCAACGGACACCAGAATTTGATCGTCTTGATAAGACAACCTATTATCATTATTGAATTTGTCAATAATTGCTGATTTCAGGCTGGGGATGCCATCAACCTGAGTGTACTTGGTGAAGCCGTTATTAATCGCCTCGATGGCGGCTTGCTTAATATGATCCGGTGTATCAAAGTCTGGCTCACCAGCGCCAAGTCCAATAATATCTTTTCCTTCAGCACGCATAGCAGCAGCGCGCGCAGTAATCGCCAATGTTGGCGAAGGCTTCACAGCGGAAAGACGTTCCGCGAGTTGGATGGTCATAAGTATCGGTATTCCTGAAAATGGCAATAGTTAGGAGCGAGAATTCAATAATATCCGAATCTTGAGGCAGGATTTTTGTTCGTATTCAAGGCGTAGAAACAGGCGCATAGCCTAGGAGGCTGTCCGAGAATAGAGAGCCTACTGCGGAAAAGCTGAATTTGGCCAGTTTTTTCCATTATTTTTGTTAAATAGAACAACTATTCGCCTCAAATAATGAAAAAATCTGGCACAAATCAGCTTTCCCTCGCTACGGCTTCTATTCTCGGACAGCCACCTAGCTACGCAACTGTTTCTACAACGCGGAAGACGGATAAAAAGACAAGTCAAGATTCGGATATTATTGAATCCTCGCTCCTAAAGCCGTCAATTACGTACGACTAGCAACGACACTGATAAACAGCTTTTTCAGTCACTAATTTGTCTAAGTAAACATCGCTCACATCCATTGGCACAGCATCAAATAACTGAGCCTCATAACCAATTCCAATCAGTACAGCTTTACCTTTCATCTTAACCAGCAATCTGTCGTAATAACCTTTGCCATTTCCTAGTCGCCCACCATTACGATCAAAACCAACTCCTGGCACTACTACTAAATCTATTTGTTGTGGAGACAGTTGTTTTCCTGCTTCTGTCCAGCGTTGTCGAGGTGGTTCTGGAATATCCCACATACCTGGTTCAAGTTCATGCAAATGATCAAGTTTCCATAAACCCAACATAGGCTGGTTGTGTTGATCGACAGTGCAATAGGGGATACCAACGGTTTTAGATTGATCGGCAAGAATTTCCGGATACAACGATAAAGTTCTGACCTCAGATCGGCAATGCATGTACCAGAGAATGGTTCGTGCACATTGATATTCGGGCAAAGTGATGATTGCCTGGCAAATTACCCGGCTTGCATGATCCTTGTCAATCTGAGCATTCCTGGCTCTATAAGCTTCACGACGTAAATTGTTTTTTTGTAGGCTATCAGCCAACAAGTTGCTCATGAAAATTTACTGAGTTGCCTTCGGCTAATTGCTGCAATCCATTACCAGGAACAGCTTGAACACCATTTTGATCTACCTGATGAAATTGATTGAAAGCAATGCCATATAAACGATTGGTTTTCCAGTCAACATAGCGTTGTGGATAAAATGCCACATTTAATTCAAGACAAAGCTCATATTCATAGCGGAATAACACCGCGGTACGAAAAGCGTGAAAATCTTGATCCGTGGTAATTTGATCAACAGATCCTACGAAGAAAGTTCTATTTTTTATCTTATTGTTATCGTGCCAACGCACACCATAGACCAAAGAGTAAACATCGCGTCGTTTATCGTACTGTAGCGAGCGGGTAACGCCGCGCACTCCTGTGGTTTTTTTGGTTGCAAGCGGACCTTTGTCTGACAACTTACGATTATTTTTCCCAAGCACAACTAACATCTGATCACGCCAGCGGATTGCCGCATCTAGCGATGCCTTTTTTCCACTCCAAACTCGGTGTGCAAAATAACGACTATGCTCTTTACCTTTGCGAACTATTCTAACTTGATAACCGTGACGATCAGGTTCTGAAATTTGTTTGTGTTTAGCCATAAAAAAACTGCTAAGGAACGTGCATGGAATATCTACCTGAGTACAATTAGTGTAACAATATTTAAGCAGGATTTTTTCATCTTCATGGTGCATAGTGAGCCATGTAATGACTGATGCAACGCCAAAAATGAGGCAAAAGGCAAGCAATGTTAAGTTGATTATACTGAGGGACGGCATGCAATAAATTGAACATTCTGGCTTAACGTGCATGGAATAACTTGAACAATTCACTTGTCTTTTTGCTCATCTTCGGTGTTGCGAAAACAGTTACATAGCTCACTATGCGCCTGTTTTCGCGCCTTGAATATGAACAATAATTTGACAACAATGGCCTACGTCAATTGTTCAAGTTATTCCATGCACGTTCCTTATCTTTTTACTCCTGCGCCATTTGTTCTAGCTATTAAATCCTCGCTCCTTAGGCTCGTATGTAGGCGTTTTTGTGTTATCTAAAATTTGAGTAGCTACTCAGTGCAGTCTGCAACTGCTGAGATTGCCACCCTATTTTGTTCAAGAGCAAAGCGAAAGCGCGGAGTTTACAGGTGTAAATGAGCACTTTCCAGACAGAGATTGGACAAAATAGAGGGTAAGCTGAGTAGTTACAAATTTGATAGATCAAAAATTTCACACAGTAGAACTAAATTTTACCATCCAGCCCCATTTGATAATACTTGTGAGTAATTTCATCTTGATGATCCAGCAACCAGTCGATACTCGGCTCGTTATGCATTGCCTTGTGGATCGCTTGTGCCATTGCTCTTCGATGAATATCGAACAACACTTTGTGGTCAAGATCATCCGCTTTGGACACCATTGGATTCAGCCAGACAGATACAATAATGCCAAGATCATTGGCTTTTTCTTTAGGGATATCTCCAGCACGAACTGCATCCAGCACACCATTCGCTATCGCACCTTGGACTGTCCCCATCAAAATATTGGTGTAACGGCTGTTGGTTACAGTCACTTTACTGACCATCAGCGTTATCGGACGTACTTGGATATCGGTATTGAGAATAGCAAAAACACGAGAATGGCCTTTAACCTGATCACCTGTCAATGTTGCAATTGCGGTTCCAACAGGCCCATCCAGCTCACCTATAATCACTTCAGGTTCTGCCGCAGTCCCAGGAGGGCCGCCAGCAACCAATGCCTCGCCAGTGCGCATAATAATTCGTTCGCTCATATGTAAATGTACTCCCTAAGACTGTCTTTAAGATTCCTGCGAACCCGCAAGTTTAACATAATTTAATTTGTTAATGTCACTGCTGATGTTAACGATGACATTACTCCCCTGTAACTTTGCAACCAGGCATCACCTCAGAACTTGTCCAAAATTGACAATACATCGAACCTTTAGTACATTGCTGACTGTCGAAAAAGCATAATTGTCCCTAATATTCTCTTCAGGCGGCTTCATATACAACAAAATTTAATAAGCGCGCCTGTTCACCTTGCAAAGATCTTCGTTAAAATATTTTGGCTGGGATTAGAAAAGTATGGCTATAGCAATAGCATTGGTTTTAATTGTCATTGGATCGATCTGGTTTCACTTCTGGAGCCCATGGTGGATTACACCGCTCGCATCCAACTGGAGTCTGATGGACGACACGCTGATGATCACTTTTGTGGTGACCGGTTTCGTGTTTGTCGCTGTCAACTTGTTTATGGCTTACGCTCTGGTTCGATTCCGCTATCGAGCTGATCGGCGCGCCAAATACGAACCAGAGAATAAAAAACTTGAATTATGGCTGACCGGGTTAACTACAGTCGGTAT
>JAZGEP010000087.1:0-3377 GCA_036478815.1 Methylococcales bacterium | reverse complement strand
TGGTGGTAGGCAGTGTTGTTCAGGGGGAATTTAGTTTTCAAGCATTGGCACAGGTTCTAGATAGCAGAATTGGTTCTTGGGCAACCTATCTTTTAGCGCTCGGGTTATTTGCAGCTGGTTTTTCATCCTTAATTACCGCACCGTTAGCCTCAGCATTAACTGCACAGGGTCTTTTCGGTGACAGTCAACAACCGCAAAGGTGGGCTGTTAATTCACGAAATTTTCGTTTGGTCTGGGGCTTTGTTTTAATCTCTGGTGTCAGTTTTGGTCTTGCTGGATTCAAACCGATTCCTGTCATCATCGCCGCCCAGGCACTGAATGGTTTGTTACTGCCTTTTATTAGTGTGTTTTTACTGATGGTTACCAATGACCCTAAGATTCTAGGAAAGAATATCAATGGCATGCTATCTAATTGTTTACTCGGTGTTGTGGTCTGGATTAGTTTTATTTTAGGTCTGATCAACATTTTTAAAGCTGCTGGAAGTGCCTTTCAGTTTGATGTTTTTGCATCAGGCAACGGGATTTGGCTCATATCAGTGTTTAGCGGACTGATTATGTTATGGGTAGGACGATTGATCTATAAAATCAGATTGTCCAAAACATAACAATAACAGTATGCAGACACAATCACTCAACCAACAAAAATGGCAATTCTGGATTGATCGCGGCGGCACGTTTACTGATATCGTAGCCCAATCACCAGAAGGTGACATTGTTACTCATAAATTACTTTCTGAAAACCCCGAACATTATAAAGACGCAGCTCTGCAGGGTATTCGATATCTTCTCGGGCTCAATAGTAACGACCCTATTCCATCTGAACAGGTTAATGTCATAAAAATGGGAACCACGGTCGCCACCAATGCATTATTGGAGCGTCGCGGTGAGCCAACGGTATTGTTGATTACCCGTGGTTTTGGAGATGCTTTGCAAATTGGTTATCAGGCCAGACCCAATATTTTTGCAAGAGAAATTATTCTACCGGAACGGCTTTACCAACAAGTCATTGAAGTGAATGAACGTGTTAAAGCCGATGGCTCTGTGCTTGAACCACTCAATATTGATGATACACGTTCCCAACTTCAAACCACCTATTCCGGCGGTATTCGATCCTGTGCAATCGTCCTGATGCATGGTTATCGATTTCATGAGCACGAACAACAGCTTGCTCAACTGGCTCAAGAAATTGGCTTTACTCAAATTAGTGTCTCCCATCAGATCAGCCCAATGATGCGTCTGGTTGGACGTGGGGATACCTGTGTAGTTGATGCCTATCTATCACCAATTCTGAAACGTTATGTTCAACAAGTTTCGGAGGAATTGCAAAACAGTCGAATCCTGTTTATGAAATCAAACGGTGGATTAACCGATGCGCGTTTTTTTGAAGGCAAAGACGCTATTTTATCCGGCCCAGCAGGTGGTGTAGTCGCGTGTGCGCGTACCGGACAATTAGCAGGATTTAGCAAAATCATTGGTTTCGATATGGGTGGCACTTCCACTGATGTGTGCCATTTTGACGGTGAATTTGAACGCAGTTTTGAAACTGTCGTAGCCGGTGTGCGCATGCGAGTTCCGATGATGCGTATTCATACGGTTGCCGCCGGAGGTGGTTCGATTTTGCATTTTGATGGAGGACGTTTTCAGGTAGGCCCTGAATCAGCTGGAGCAAATCCCGGCCCAGCTTGTTATCGCCGTGGTGGTCCACTGACAGTGACCGACTGCAATGTCATGTTAGGGAAAATTCAGGCTCAATATTTCCCCAAAGTTTTTGGTCCAAACGGTCATGAAGCTTTAGATACCAAAATAGTCGAGCAACAGTTTGTGCTAATGAGCGAAGAAATTTCTCAAATAACCGGAGGGTGTTTTGGTTTGCACGAAATTGCCGAAGGTTTTCTGCGTATTGCTGTGGATCGAATGGCGAATGCGGTAAAAAAGATATCGGTCCAAAGAGGTTACGACATCACCCAATATACTTTAAATTGTTTTGGTGGCGCAGGTGGACAACATGCTTGCTTGGTAGCCGATGCCTTAGGCATCACTCGCGTTTTATTACATCCCCTGGCTGGCGTGTTATCAGCTTATGGAATGGGATTAGCCGATATTTCAGTAATGCGCGAACAATCGGTGGAATCACTGTTAAATGAAGATGTTGTGGGGCGGTTGGATAAAATTCTTGCATTACTTACAGATGAAGGTGAAGCGGAATTGACAGCACAAGGATTAGAACTGGATGGCGTTGATTCGGTCAAAAAAGTGCATGTCAGATATCAAGGCACAGATACCGCATTGATGATTGATTTTGGTTCCATCAAGGCAATCAAAACACAATTTGAACGCGAACATCAAAAACAATTTGGTTTTATTGCGCCGGAAAAACAGCTGATGATTGAAGCCGTCTCCGTGGAAGTGATTGTCAGTAATGATGATGCGGTAAAGGAACCAGACTGTCCACCGTCAACTCAAACAACGCCTATCCAATTAGAACTGGCCGAGGTGTTTATGGCTGGAAGTGTACGATCTACACCCATTTATGATCGCGGTGCCTTAAAGTCCGGGCATATCATCAACGGCCCAGCAATTATTATAGAATCGATTTCGACCATCGTGGTAGAACCGGAATGGCAAGCGACAGTCACCAATAAAAACCATCTAATTCTTGATCGAGTAGCGAAATTATCGATTCAACGTGCAGCTGGAACCACAGCAGACCCAGTGATGTTAGAAATCTTCAACAACCTGTTGATGTCTATTGCGGAACAAATGGGTGTTACCTTACAAAACACAGCGTATTCAGCCAATATCAAAGAAAGGCTGGATTTTTCCTGTGCGATTTTTGACAACCAAGGCAATCTGGTTGCCAATGCCCCTCACGTCCCGGTTCACCTGGGTTCCATGGCCGAATCCGTCAACACCATCATTACCCGCAGGAAAGGCAGCATTTGTCCAGGCGATGCTTACATGCTCAATGACCCGTATAACGGTGGCACACACCTACCTGATATTACCGTGATGACGCCTGTTTTTAACAGAGAAGAAACAGAGATACTATTTTATGTAGCAAGTCGGGCTCACCATGCTGATATTGGAGGAATCACACCAGGTTCAATGCCTCCCGACAGTCATTCCATTCATCAAGAAGGCGTGTTGATCGACAATTTTCAGGTGGTTAATCAGGGGCGCTTGAGAGAAAAGGAAATCACAGAATTATTCACGAATAATGATTACCCAGTCAGAAATCTTACGCAAAATTTGGCTGACCTTAAAGCACAATTAGCTGCCAATGAAAAAGGTGTTCAGGAACTCAGAAAAATAGTCGATAATTTTGGATTGGACGTGGTTCTGGCCTATATGAGCCATGTACAGAACAACGCTGAAGA
>JAZGEP010000086.1:0-11892 GCA_036478815.1 Methylococcales bacterium | reverse complement strand
GTGGCATCAGCGCGGTGTTGTTCTGATTCTGCGCGTTCCAGTGCACTACGTGAAATCAGTTTTTTGTCATAAATCTGTTTGATGCGATGATATTCTGATTGTGCAAACTCGGCGCTGGCAGTGTCGGCCATGATTCTGGCTTTTGCGCT
This sequence comes from Methylococcales bacterium, assembly GCA_036478815.1. Classification (GTDB taxonomy): domain Bacteria; phylum Pseudomonadota; class Gammaproteobacteria; order Methylococcales; family DRLZ01; genus DRLZ01. Next base: position 11,743 of record JAZGEP010000086.1, on the reverse strand, counting down.
GCGCAATGAGGCTTTGGCGGCGGCAACCCGGTCTTCTGCTTCTGCCTTGCTGCGCAGGTCGAGCAAGACAGATTTTAGCGGAGTGATCTCACAGAGTTGTTGTCCGGCCTTGACTGGATCACCTACTTTCCAGTTCAGTCTGCACAAGCTGCCTGCTACGGGCGCTGAAATTTCAAAGCGATCTTTGAGACGTGTTTTACCTTCTTCCTCAATCACAACCTGGAGCAGTCCGCGTGACACAGCGACTGTTTCCACAGCAATTGGTTTAGGTAAAAAGCCATAAACCAGTGCAGTTGCGATGAGGATTACAAGCAGGGGGATGATTATTTTTCTGCGCAAGATCATTTTCATTATTCCCTGGTTTTAAGCACAGCCACTAGATCCAGTTGTTTCAATCGTTGCCATATTATAAGACTACTGAGAATAGCGGAAACCAGTACCACAGTCGCTGAAAACGTATATGATCCTGATTCGATAATCAAAGGGATGCGATATAGATCGGAATCCATTTCTGTAGCAATAATGCTGCAAATCTGCACGCCGATGACAAAACCAATGGGGATCGCAATCAAGGTCAGTAACGCCAATTCACCCAGCAATATATAAGCGATTTCGCTGTGGCTAAACCCCAACACTCGAAGACTCGCCAGTTCCCGGCTGCGTTCTGAATAGGCAATCCGTACACTATTGTAAATCACACCAAAGGCAATACCAGCAGCCAGCAAAGTATTAACAAAGGTAAAGATCAGAATGGTTTCACCCATGGTGTCATGAGCGCTTTGAACCGCCGCGTCGGTGATGGTAATGCCTGCTACTCTGGGCCTGTTTTGTAATTGTCGATAAATGGTGTCCTGGTATTGTTGATCAACCGCCAGAAATACACCGTTGATTGCCTCACCTTCTCCCAACAAACGATTTAATGAATCCATGTGCATATAAGCTGGAATTCCGATCATTTCGCCGACAGTATTCATCACTTCTAATTCGAGTGTTGGGCGTCGCCCTGAGAGTACTTCGACAATCACCCGATCACCAATGCTGACATTTAGCAACTTTGCCAGATAGTCATTGAGTACTATGCCTTGCTTAGGTAAATCAAAAGGCTGCAAATGACTATCAAGTATACGATGCAATGCTGTACTGTTGTCAAAGGCCTGGAGAATGGTGCGCCGTTGATAGTGTTTGAAACGAATGCGGATTGGTACATGACGAAACGACTCGGTGTATTGCACACCTGGTAGTCGTGCTAATTCATACTCAGCGCGTCGCGATGTTGGTTCGGTAAATGAGACTGTGAGATCTTCACGTTGAGCCAGATCATATTGAACATGCAGCATGTAATCGATTGAATCCCCCTGAAACTTACCCAACATCATAATAGCGCCGGCCATGGCAATACCCAGTATTGTAAAACATGTTTTGAGTGGTTTGCGGCTGATGTGGCGTAGGATCATGCGTGAAGGTTGCGACAAATAACGTTTCACTCCACTCCGCTCCAAAAGGCTCTCTTGATAACGGACTGGCGGTTCAAGACGCATAGCTTCAGCAGGTGGCAATTTGGCGGCTCGGTAAACAGCGTGTAAAGTTCCTATGATGGCCGCGGAAAAACTTATCAGAAAAGCTAGTAGGATGGTACTGGTTGCCAATCGGTAATCCAGATATGGGAAATGGAAAAACTCCATATAGATGTTGCCAAGCCCTTGTCCCAGCCTGCGTCCCACAAACAACCCAGCAACAACACCCACTGAAGTAATCAACAACACCAATTGCAAATAATGCAGTCCGACAGTGCTGTTGCTGTAACCAAATGCCTTGAGTACAGCGATCTGTTCGCGTTGGGTATTCACCAGACGGGTGACAACCACATTCAACAAAAAAGCAGCCACACCAAGGAAGATGGCAGGAAATAACGTCGCCATTGTTTCAAGACCGCGAAACTCCTGACTCAGGAAATGATGCGATTGCTGATCCTTACGTTGGTAAGCACCAACTCCGCCATAACGTGCCAGTATTCGATCCAGCCTTTCAATGACATCCGTTGCCTGAGCATTATCCATTAGTTTCAACACAACATCATTGAAGGCACCGTCCATATCGTAAGCCGTGGCGAGCATTTTTCGGTTCATCCACAAGATGCCGTAACGTTGATTATCTGGAAACATTGCTCCAGGGCTTAGACTGTAGATATATTCCGGCGAGAGTGCGACACCACTCACTCGCAGTTTTTGGCGACTGCCATTAATAATGGCAGTGATTGCATCGCCAGGTTTTAGTTGATGTGCATTGGCGAAAGGTTCTGACAACAGCACTTCCTGTTTATTCGCTTTAGGCTTGTGACCTTGGCGCATGTAGAGAGCATTCATTTTCGATTCGCCGTGATCCGGAATCGACACCAACCGACCGATCACCGGATCAGGAAAACTCTCAACCTCCATCCGCACCTCTGCCACCACCCGACTTTCCACTTCGCGCACACCCGGGATTGCTTCAATACGTTTGATCACCTGTTGCGGCGCACGTTTGAGGGAGGTAAAGATATCGGCAAAACGATAGTCTGTATAGACTTGAGTACGTGTGCTTTGTAAGGCATCCAGTGTCGAAACAGACATCACAAAGGTTGCAATACCGCTGGCAATAACGATTGCTATCGCCAATGCCTGTCCACGCATCAGCCACAGATCGCGGAATAATTTTCGAGATAGCGACGTCACCAGCTTAACCTTTGCGGTGCGATTTTTTCAGTATTCTGATCAATACTGGCGATGCGTCCATCGCTAAGATGAATGACTCGATCAGCCATGGCAGCAATAACCGCATTGTGAGTAATCACAGCTGTTGTTGTACCCAGTTCGCGATTGATTCTTGCTAACGCCTCCAGAACAACAACGCCAGTACTGGAATCCAGTGCGCCAGTCGGTTCATCACATAGCAGCACGGCGGGTCGCTTTGCAATAGCACGTGCAATTGCCACCCGTTGTTGTTCACCGCCAGATAACTGAGCTGGAAAATGGTCCATGCGATTAGCCAGATGAACCATCTCCAATGCTTGTTCGGGAGTCATCGGATCGCGAGCAATTTCAGTCACCACCGCCACATTCTCTTTAGCAGTCAGACTAGGAATCAGATTGTAAAACTGAAAAACAAAACCGACATGATAACGACGATAGTCAGTTAACTGACGCTCAGTGGCTTTAACCAGATCGTTTCCATCATAGATGACTTGCCCGGTGGTAGGTATGTCGAGGCCGCCAAGAATATTCAATAACGTTGATTTGCCGCTGCCCGATGCACCAAGCAACACCACAAGCTCATCTTGGTATAAATCCAGATCCACTCCGCGCAGCGCATAGACTTCAGTTTCTCCAACCTGGTAAATCTTGGTTAATCCACGAGCTTGGAAAACAGTCTTTGTTTGCATACTTGCATTCTATACTGAAAAAATATTGAACAGCGAATTTGAGCAGAAACAACACTGTTTTGTTTGTTATAGAATATAGACTCTCCGCACATGAAAATTTAGCATCCTGTGCACGCGCTTTTTTGCAGATAGCTGCGTTGGAAAACCTTGCTGTAGAGTGACTACAGCTATGATTTCCCGCCTTGCTCTCCACAAAATATCACGCACACAAAATGCTAAATTTTCATGTGCGAAGAGTATATTTCTCTATGAGGCTGTCCGAGAATAGAAGCCGTAGCGAGGGAAAGCGGTTTTGAGTCCATCGTTTCGATTAAATGAGGCGGATACTTGCTGTATTGAACGAATTTAATCGAAACAATGGGCCAAAATCCGCTTTTCCGCGGTAGGCTTTTTATTATCGGACAGCCTCCTGGTCTACGGTTTCGTCAACAGGGATTATGCACAATGTGACAATGCAAGATATTTGAGTGTGTAAGACTACACTGAGATCTGGTCAGGTTATTAACGCTTTGAAAACAAGATAGAAGCTCATGAAGAAGGCTCTGTTAATACTCTCCACACATGAGATTTTAGCATGCAGTGCGCGCTTTTTCGCGGATGGCAGCGCTAGAAATCTTCGCTGTAGAGAAGTGAAATGAGCACTTTCCAGACAGCGATTGGATAAAATAGAGGACAATCTGGGAAGTTACTGTATAAATTCTATTGCTATACAACGATCAGTAACTGTGCGCCATTAATTTAACAATTTTGCGCAGGGTTGTTTTTCATTTTCAAGGCGCATAGTGGGCTATGTAACTGTTTCTGCAATACTGACGATGAGAAAAAAGACCCGTAAAATGTTAAATTAATATGCTCAGATACTTAGAGCTTTATCCTGATATACAGGTTCTCTATCGTTACGATTCGCCTGTGGGGTTTCAGTACGGACGCTCCGGTGTTCCGGCACAGAGAGCGGTTACCAGATAATATATCACCTAATTCAACACACGTTCCTAATCTGTTCCAGCATTAATAATCACAACCCGTCGGTTTCCTGGCGCTTCTGGTTTTTCAGGGTAGACAAGTTCTGTCTCTCCTTTGCCTACAACTTTAGTTCGTTCAAGTCCGATCTGATGATTCTCAATCAGGTAACGCTTTACTGCACCGGCGCGACGTAATGACAATTCCCAATTGTAAGTTGCATCTCCTTTACTATCAGTATGTCCTTCAATGATGAAATTATAAGGCTTTAACTGCTCATCCTGCATTGCTTTCCCCAGATTATCCAGTGTAGCCTTAGTGGAATTAGTCAGCAGTGTAGAATTAAAATCAAAGGTCAGATTAACACTAATCTGTGGTGCTGAAACTACCACTGGAATTGGATTAGATACTGACACAGTCGTGGTGTTTTTAGTTTTACTTGGAACCTGTTCACTCACTGTTGCAGAATCAAGCTCCTTTACTCCACTTTCAGACTTTGGTCGCCCGGGTTGTTTCACTGGATTCACTGGAACCAAAGCCAAACCACGTGTTTTGGGTCTCTGAGGCCTAGGTTTCAAGCTGTTGATAAAATCATCTTTACTAGGGCTTTTCTGACCAACACTTTGAGTTAGCAGAGTATCACTATGAACAGACCAGCTTACTCCAAGCACTGTAACGAATATAATCACGGACAATAAATTTTTCATTCTATTTACCTTCAAACAACCTGATTTAGCGAATAACAACTTGATACCATTAATATAGTATAGGTTGGTGCTGAGGAGCGAAGCTCATCATTTTATTGCTTGTCTGTGTTGGATTTCGCTAGTAGGCTTTCTATTCTCGGACAGCCTCCTAGCCCATATTTCTCACCAATTGATGAGATGATCGCAACGCTCTTGTGGATTCAAAGAGCGTTGCGAGGACTCTTAGACCGGTGAGAAATGCGGGCTAGCTCAATACCAAATCTACACCAAATCAGTTTTGTATGAAAATCCGGGCAAATTAATAATCCATGGGTTATTGATTCTAGGAGGCTGTCCGAGAATAGAGAGCCTACTGCGGAAAAGCGGATTTTGGCCCATTGTTCCGATTAAATTCGTTCAATACAGCAAGTATTCGCCTCATTTAATCGAAACAATGGACTCAAAACCGCTTTCCCTCGTTACGGCTTCTATTCTCGGACAGCCTCCTAGGGAACGTACATGAAATAACTTGAACATTCTGGCTGGTCTTTTTGTTCCTGACCAAACCATCTCAATCGTTGCGTAGACCAACGATGCGCCTCTTGAGATCGTTTCGTCAGAAACAAAAATCCTGTGCCTGAATTGTTCAAGTTATTCCATGCACGTTCCTAGGGTTATGAAATCCTGTACCCCTTTTGGGATTTGACAAAATAAATAGATCAAAGTTGCGCCGTATTTTTGTTTCTGAGCGGACTATCTTAAGAGGCAGATAATTATTCTAAGGAGTGAGGATTTAATAAGTTACCGAATTTTGGCGTAGCATTTTGTTTTCACAGGAGTACTTATAAAATGGGCGCATAGCAGGCTACGCAACTATTTTATGAGTGCTTCTTAGGGATCAAAAGGCAAGTCAAAATCCGCTTTTCCGTAGTAGGTTCTCTATTCTCGGACAGCACTCCTAGTGCGGAGACAGAAAACGTTATTCAGCATCAACCTGAGAAATAGTCGTTATCACAAAATAATTTGCAACAAGTGCTGTATTCTCATTTTCAAATAATGACAGACGTAAATCTAGAGAATAGGCTTCTGAACTTTCAATCTCATCGCGCTTTTTATCAAACAAGGGATGATCACTCACTATTACCGACATAATTTCCTTGCCATATGGCTTGACGATTTCCCACTGTCTTGTTGTACCCTCTTTTCCAATTAAAATTCGTCGCTCAGCGTTGGTTAGTTGCTGCAATTGGTTGCTTGTCGGTAATAGATGGAATACGTTGCCATCAGCCATAAAATAATCCACATACAAGTAACCTGGAAAATCTGGAGTTATCACTTCAAAAATGGGTCGCTCTCCTTCGACAAACAATGACTCGTGTTGATTTGGCTCAATCTGTAATCCATGTTTCTGCAAGTTATTACGTAGCACAAATGGTTGAAGAATACTTAATAGTTCGCAATTTTGATCCGCTATTGGAATCAATTTGATATCTAACCGCTGATTCGAAGTCGCTGCCAGATTGCTTAAAGCTGTATGCAATGGCTGTTCACTAGATACTGAGACATAACCAGACACATTAATCGTATTATTCGAATCGATTGTGTAAAGCAGTTCATCACACTCATAGTCAGTCAGTAATTGATTGAGTTGCTGATCCAATGGAATAGAATTATCTGCTTTAATTACTGGAAAAATTTTGCTTGTCTCAATCACATTTTGAGTTATCCACCAATACCCACAGCCAATCAACACCGAAAAAACAATGCCTGTTTTTAACCACAACAGCCACCGAGTTGGCTTTGTCTGTTGATTATCAACTAACTGATGTCTTGCCATATCAGTCAATCCTTGCTGAAAATCGGCGGCTGTTTGAAAGCGTTGATCGACATGCTTGGCCAATGCTTTAGTGACAACAGCATCCCATTGGATTTCAAGATCTTGATTTCGGATTGTCGGCATCAATGGCTGGCCGTGCAGGATCTGTTGCATGGTTTCCATGAATGTCATCCCGAAAAACGGTTTTTCACCAGTTAACAGCTGATAGAGTACAACGCCAGCCGAGAACAGATCCGAGCGTGCATCGACTTGTTTACCCATGCATTGTTCGGGTGACATATATGCAGGCGATCCCAATACTGACCCATCAATAGTCATTGTCGAATTATCCAGGCGCGCAATACCAAAATCAGCAATACGCACATCGCCATTGTTTTTTAAAATCAAATTTTCGGGCTTAATATCGCGGTGTATTACGCCTTGATTGTGAGCTGCCTGCAATCCATCAAGCAACTGATTCATGATTTTATAAATTTCCTGATCATTGAAAATTGGGTTGTCTTGCATGATTTGTTTGAGAGTTTTACCCTCAACATATTCCATCACCAGAAAACAAATATCGTCATCTTCCTGGTAGTCATACATGGCGACAATATTCGGATGTCTCAGCAACCGCCCTGCTTTTACCTCATTGATAAGACGCTGTAGAATTACTGCTCGATCCTTGCCCTCCAGTAAATGTTTATGAATAGTTTTGAGTGCTACATAGTCTTGAATATCTGGATCAATTGCTTTATAAACAATCCCCATGCTACCTTCACCAAGCACAGCAATGATCTTGTATTTACCAAGTGTTTCAGGCTTTTTTACCATTTCCGATACTCATTACGCGGCTTTGAAAACAGTTCTGTAAATTTAAGACATGCATTCAATCATCAAATCCAAGGAGTATTAAGCGATCATCTCATCAACTGGTGAGAAATGCGGGCGGAGGCTGTCCGAGAATAGAAAACCTGCTGCGGAAAAGTTGAATTTGGCCAGCTTTTTCCATTGTTATATGATAAATAGTACAATTATTAGCCCCAAATAGTGAAACCAATAATAATCAAAATGACTAACTCAAATCAGTTTTTCCTGGCTACGGTTTCTATTCTCGGACAGCCTCCTAGGCGCACGAAAGCAGGACTAGCAGGCTAATCCAAACGAGTGCAACGACGCAGATGACCATTTATCTGCTTTCTATACCCGTCACCCGTCAATATAATGTTGACGGAGCACTAGTCCCAATATTGCTGGTTGCACTTATATTTTAATATATCGATAGCCTTGGTTTTGTAACTGGATGATCCTGATAAGTCCACCTTGTGTTAAGAAATTAACTCCGTCAATGATCATTCCTGGTTTTAGCTTGTTTTGCATCATTGCTTGACTACAAACTCCTATTTCAACGCCTTGCTTCATAAGCCGTTCAAACTTTTTTCGCAAGCTGTCATTTTTTGAAAGTTTAAGTATCGAAGAACCATGCATCACCAATTTAATATCAATGAGACTCTTTGCATGAATCAGCTCATTTATACTAAAAATCAATAAATTAGCTTTCTCAAATTCATTGATATGAAAGACTACTTTTAAAGGTTCGCTCAAAGCTACGCTGCTGAAAATAAGTAATAAAAAAAACAGATTTGTTTTCATTTAATATTCCGATTAAAGTCCCAGTTGAAATTGGAGTATTCATCCCGAAATCAGTGTCATGTCTCGCTACAAACAAGTAGAATTTGAGACGAACCCATCAATCAGGCTTAAATTTTTTTATATGCCAAGAGATAGGCTCAATTTCATATCATCAAAATCAATTTGTTATATTCCTGTCTGAGTAGTGCTCCGTCAACATTATATTGACGGGTATAGAAAGCCGATAAATGGTCATCTGCGTTGTTGCACTTGTTTGGATTAGTCTGCTAGTCCTGCTCTTGTGCGCCTAACCACTTCTCAACCTCTATACCCTCAAAATAACCTTGACGGAACACTCGGGGAGGCTGTCCGAGAATAGAAGCCGTAGCAAGGGAAAGCGGTTTTGAGTCCATATTTTCGATTCGATTAAATGAGGCGAATACTTGTTGTATTGAACGATTTAATCGGAAAAATGGGCCAAAATCCGCTTTTCCGCAGTAGGCTTTCTACTCTCGGACAGCCTTCTGGAGACTATTCAAGAATAGAAAGCTTGCTGCGAAAAAATCCTTTTGGTTACATTTTTCGATTATCAAGATTAAAATGTGTGTATTTGACCCCTGAGGGTCAGTTGTTCTCAGCGTACCAGAATATTGAGAGACCGTCTTTAGTTTTGCTGATTTTTTTCTGCTTATATTTGAAGATAAGCCAATAACACGTGGATCCTGTTGTTTCTTGGGAGAACAATCAGGTTGTATGGTTTTTGCGTCAAGTATTTCTTCGCAACTGGCAATAAATAACTCGACAACTGAACAGACCATTTCTATGTCAGAATAGCTGTTTGTCTTCAAATTGTGGCAATAAGTACATAGTTGGCAAGACAACTATTTCAGCAACACAGTCGGGTTACCAGCAACCAACTGACAGAAAACAGCATCCATGATGGTGCTGAGGAGCGAGGACTTTATTAAATCATCACCCCTCAGTCTATTGAGTTGTGTTGGCCAGACAATGCAATCAGGTAATAATGATTGGAATTGCTATTAATACACGTCACGTTGATAGCGACGGCTTTCCAGTAATCCATCAATATAAGCTTCAGCTTCTTCTTGGCTCTTTCCACCTTGCTGAGCAACTGTTTCAATCAAAGCCTTGTGGACATCGTGAGCCATGCGTTCGGCATCACCACAAATATAAAAGTAAGCACCTTTTTCAAACCATTCGTAGATGGTTTTTGCTTTTTCCATGATGCGGGTCTGGACATAGATCTTGTCTTTTTGATCTCTGGAAAAGGCAAGGTCGAGGTGGGTTAATAAGCCATCTTCATGCATTTTGGTCAATTCGTCTGCATAGAGAAAATCGCTGGCTTGATGTTGTTCACCAAAAAACAGCCAGTTTTCGCCGTTGGCTCCTGTGGCTCTGCGCTCTTCAAGAAATGCCCGAAATGGGGCCAATCCGGTACCTGGGCCGACCATGATAATTGGAATATTTGAATCGTCAGGTAAGCTGAAGTTTTTGTTGGCATGAACATAAACAGCTATATCCTGATTATCCTCGATACGCTCGGCGAGAAAGGTGGAGCACACGCCTTCTCGATCGCGATCAAAGGCATTATATCTAACCGCCCCAACTAACAAGTGTACTTGTCCGGGATGTGCTGTCAGACTTGAGGCGATTGAATATAAACGTGCAGGCATTTTGCGCAACACGGTAACAAAATCTTGTGCACTGATATCTCCTGGTGGATAGTCTTTGACCAGGTCGATAATTTCACGACCCCAAGTGTACTCATTCAATTGTTCACTTTGTTGCTTGTCCAACAAGTGCTTGATGGCATCACTGCCTATCAGATCTGCATACTTTTCCATATTGACGCGGCTTAACGCTGTAATATCCAGCTTATGCAGAAAAGCGTCGCGTAATGGCAGTGTTTGTTTGGATACAGTGACCGATTGATTACCATCCATGTTTAATGCTGCCAGCAAATCGTCCACATAGCCTATGTTATTGAGTGGATAAACGCCGAGCGCATCACCTGGTTCATAGCTTAGACCGGAATCGCCCAGTTCGATTTCGATATGTCGTGTATCCTTGGCAGAGCCTTCACCATTAAGGTTGGTGTTTAATGAGACTGAGGCAAAATACGGATTGGTTTTGGAGAATCCAGATTTGTCTTTGGTTTTGGAAGCGCCTGCTGCCTGAACTGTACCGCCAGCTTGTTCTGCGATTCCAGAATATAATTCCAGAACATCGTCCATCCATTGTTCTGCAGGCTCTTCAAAATCAAGATCTGCATCGACTCGATCCAGTACTCTGGTTGCACCCAGGTTTTCCAGAAAACCATCAAAATCCTTGCCGGTCTGACAATAAAATTCGTAACTACTATCGCCCAGAGCAAAAACTGAAAATTTAAGGTTTTCTAGCCTCGGAGCTTCACCCTTTTTAAAATAACTATGCAGCTTTCCTCCAGTCAGTGGTGGATCGCCTTCACCCTGTGTACTGACGATAACAAACATCAGTTGTTCGTTATCCAGCTTTGAAGTGTCATAATCCATCATATCTTCAAGGCAAACATTGAAGCCACGGGATACACCTTTGTCCAACAGTTCATTCGCCAGTTCTTCCGCATTGCCGGTTTCAGATCCAAACAAGATGGTCATCAATGGTAGATTGGATACATCGGCTCCCGCAGAAGCTCCTCCAAACTCCATTGAGCCCAACCCAGCCCCACTTTGAGCAGCAAAGTAGCCACTTAACCAGACAGCTTGTACTGTGGTTAATGATGTCGCGCTGAAGTTGTTGAGCAGATTGATTTGTTCAGGTGATAACGGGCTGGCAGCGAGACTTGCATCGCCTGCCATCAGTGAAGGCGCAATCTCCATAACTGAGCCGTCTTCCGCAAGCGGCCCCTCAATCGTAATCGGCATGTGTTTTGAAATTGGCATGCCAGTACCAGCGGTGTCAGCCTCCATAAAGCGACTGGAAATCGGACCATAAGCCATGAATACCAGGCCAGGTATGGAATCCGCTCCCTTTTGTGTTTTAACAGCAACCTCGGCTTCCCCGCCGTTGTCGGATAGCATGCGTATTTTGTCGCCTTTTTGCAGTCCAAGCTTGGCCATGTCGCTCGAATGCATTTCGACTGTCGATGTCTCATCCTGATAATCCTCTTTCAATTTACCGGCATTGAGAGAAGTGCCCTGTCGACTGGTGCGTACAGGAACCAGAAGTAGT
>JAZGEP010000085.1:0-5796 GCA_036478815.1 Methylococcales bacterium | reverse complement strand
CTCCTAGTAGTCTTTCAATGTGATATTGCCGTGTATAGAAAGCCGATAAATGGTCATCTGCGTTGTTGCACTCGTTTGGATTAGCCTGCTAGTCCTGCTCTCGTGCGCCTAGCAGCTAACCACTTCTCAACTCTCTATACTCGTCAATATCACATTGAAAGACTACTAGTTCAGGATTTCGATTGCTTCGTAGGAATCAAAACTAACATCCATAAAATCGCTACGAATGCCAGCATACCCCCTTTTTAAAATGCGTTCTACGTCAGCCCCGGTATCTTCAATCTGAAGCACTTTGGTCCAGCCTGAACCAAGTTGATTATCGTTAAGATACATCTTAATATCAACATTGTTATTGGCTTTATTCACTATCACCGTCTTAATTCCGATCCGGCGTTTGATGGGAAGTAAATTTGGAAGCGTTTCACGATTATAACGCCCTGGATAGACCGCGACCGATTTCAATAGATAGTACCGACCATTTAGTTTCTTTTTAACTACTGCAGAGCCGTCTACTCGGATTCCAACATAATAAATGTTATTGCTATCCTGATAGCGATTAAAGAAAAACACTCCGTTCGATTGATTCCTGTTCAGGCTCTTCGATGTATTGATCTGGTTAATATTGAAAAAGACCTGTTGATTGAAATTCTTGAACTTGGCGCGTGTTACTAAACGAAGTATGTTTTGCGGCCGATAACCGTTGTCGGTATCAATTGGGTTAGATGCCGCATAAAGCAACCGGAACTGGTCAGTATCTGCTAGTTTACCTTGTACAGTGGTTACGGTTTTACCGGTGCGATGGACTCGTGCGCCGGAACTCAACCACCAAGCTGGATCAAGGGCATCTTTCTGTTTGCCTGTTTCAGCAATAATTGATGGGTGACTAGCGTCAAAATTTTCAATGCAATATGCACCTGAGATGAGCAGACTGATTACACTCAACACAATAACAGCAACCGCAAAACAAAGAAAATTTGATAACTGTAACAACATCGAATTCCCCATATAAAACCACTTGGTTCCAGAACAATGCAACACTTTATTTTGTTTGAACGTGCGAAACAAGTGATTAATACGGGTTTTTGTCCTGGATGACACTGTAACTATTACTGCTAATACACATAAAAGGGGTGTTTTACTTGAGCATTCGTTCCAGTCAATCTATTGTGTATAGATTATTCGAGACCAATTTCCTGGCAGGACTAGAAGTATTCAGGTAAATCAAAACGCCGTATCAGGAAATTGTGACTAAGGAACGTGCATGGAATAACTTGAACAATGATGGCGCAGGATTTTTGTTGCTGACGAAACGATCTCAAGAGGCGTATAGTTGTTCTACGCAACGATTGAGGTCGTTTCGTCAGGGGGGGCAAAAAGACCAGCCAGAATATTCAAGTTATTCCATGCGCGTTCCTAAACAGTTTTATGATAAAACAGGAGACGTCATTGTAATCCAGCCAATGATGATGAAAAATTATTGGATCTGTCAGGAATGCGATGCTATCAGTGAAGAGTAAAGAGGAGAAACAAAGCCAGTTGTGTCAGATTGACTGCCCCGACAGACTATATCGCGACTAACATTCCAACAATATAATCCAATTCGTGCCTTGTTTCACTGAAAATGCTCGTTTAATATCAGTGTCAACTCGTTGATATGTAATTGTCTGTTTTTTTTTGTAACTACTCAGCTTGCCCTCTATTATTTTCAATAGCCGAGTTATAAAGTGCAAGCTGAGCAGTTACGTTTTTTAAGCTAACAGCGAGTTATTCAAGGTATTGACTCTGTTTTACTGGGCTAGCGGATACAGTAATGTTGGTTTGGCTGGCAATAGGCCAGCATCGGCAGCAATCAGCAACAATTGATCATTATCGGTTGCAGTAATAGGTTGCTTTTTATTATCCAGCATTGTCACCGTTAGTGTCTTACCCACTATACTCATGCGGTGGTTTAGGTCGCTCAGCAACGTCTGCCATTCCCCCTCGGCCATTGTTTTTTTTAGAACGATGTTGATGCCGTCATAAGAAGTGTTCATTACCCATGTCAATACTTGTTCGGTCAGCGTTATTGTATCAGACAAGGGGGTATATTCATCAATGAATAACGCAGGTAGAATTTTCAGGTGATGAAAACGTGCAAAAATTTCTATAGTTTTATCATTAACCCTCGATACTTGGGGTTTGCCGTTTATCCAAGCGAAATAACTTGGGCTGATCATAAAGAGATCTTCAGATTGTTGGTGGAGTTGGGTCCATACATTTTCTCCTGGTGTCGGCGCAACAATTACGCCTTTTGTAAAGATTGGGGCAGCACTTACTTTCACTAAACTAACTGATGCCTTATTAGACTCGAGAGGTCCCACCCCTCTTACTTGAGATTTGGCGTTTATCCAAGTAGAGTCGCTTGAACTGGCCATAGAAGGGTCTTCAGATTGTTGGTGGGGCTGAGTCCATACATTTTCACCTGGTTTCGGCGCAACAATGATGTCTTTTGTAAAGATTGGGATAGCACTTACGTTCACTAGATTAACTAAAGCTTTATCAGACTCGAGAGATTCCGCTTCTATGGCTTCATTCCAGACCGCCAATGCGAATGTTCCGTGATGGGAGCCTTCTGGCATCGTGACCGGCCTTGATAATAAAGGTTGTTCGTTCAAAAACCCGATAGCACGAAGACCTACAACACGGAGTCTTAACGTAATCTTACCGGAAGGAGTTTCGCGACTGGCAAGTTGGCGATACAGACCTATGCCGTCGAGTTCTTGCAATATGACTTGGCCTTCGGCTATTCCCAATCGAACAAACGGCTTGTTTGTCCCTTGACGCAAAGAGATCCAGAACTGTCCTTCCGGTTGTCCCTGTAATTGAACTTCAACATCGGCGTCTTGCCACTGTTCGGTGCCACTAAGCGTTATCAACGCGCCTTTTTCTCCGTTCTTGTTAAAAATTCGAAGTTTTCCGTCTTTAATCGAAATTTCGCCGCTGTCCACACTCCATGCCGATTCAGATTGATCAGATTCGAACTTATCGACAAAAGATACTCGGCGTGGGGCGTGGTTCTTGAGTTGAGAAAGAAGATCTGCCTGGTTCCAAGTTCTTGAAACTCTAATACGACGATAGTTCAATTCAGGATCATTTCGATAATTTGCGCCGAATGGTGCCGTCACGAAGCCGATATGCATAGAAGCGGCTTTTAAAGTTTGCGTCCAAGCAGCAACTCCATCAGCATCATTAGATTTCCAAGCACGCGAGCAGTCAGCAGTGACTATTGGTATTTGAAGCCGATGCTCGAGCAGTTCGCGCTGTTGTATAATTTTTTGTGCTTGCTGCGTTGAAGAGTTGAAAGCTTGGTCATTGCCGCTTGGACAACCGGAGATGCCTATTTCCCAACGACCACTTTTAGCTAGCAGCTCAAGCTTATGCCAAGATACCAAATGAATATTTGCTTGTTCGAGTTGATTGACATCAACAAATACGAGAGCCGTCATCCCGACACTAGTCAAAACTCTATCCGCAATCTCAATTGTTTCACGGTGTGCTTCCTCGAAAGTTAGCAATACTGGCTGGCTTGGTAACGGATTATCATCTGTCTTCCGCCAGCGATAGACCTGTTCGGCACGCACCGAGGAATAACCACTCTGTTTTAGAGCCTTTAGTTGCGTTTCAAGCGAAGACGCTGAAATAGCCAGTTCGTCAGTGGCGCTAACCTTACCGAAAACTAGAGCGATGAAAGCTTCTTTTTCTATGTCGTTCTGTATAGACGGTATGAAAGCTGGCGGTGACGATGCACTGCCAGGTAATATTGATCCTCCATGAATCGTTATGACAACACAAATTACAATTAACCACCAGATTAGGTTTCGCCAGTGAGAAATTGCTAGAGGTTGTATTTGCACTGAATTCTTAATGGGATCTAGCATCGTATTCACCGAGTCCCCCATCTATTGTCGCGTTGGGTAGCGATGGCATAGGGCATTTGCCAGACCAGAAAAATCAAGTAATAAAGCGTAAAATAAAGTCCATAGATCCAATAGCGATCAGATTTCCAAAATAGGTAGTAACCTGAAAACATGAGTCCTATCAAGACCGTTCCCAGCAAGTAGATAACTGGTGATAACAAGTCTCCATGAGCGATGGGCAACCATAAGCAAATCCGCAGAATCAAGATTGGCGCAAGAATCGGGAACATCAGCTGCGCATAAAAGGCAATTGCAGCAAGGGGATGCTTTTTCCACATGAAGGTTCCGGCGATCAAAGACTCCCGAAACCATGATTTTTTCCAACGCAACTGTTGCTTTAGAAATTGCTTGTGGTGTTCAGGCACTATTGTGGTAGCGATAGCATCTGATGAATAGATGACTCGATATTTTCGCAACAGATAATTAGTTAGGCTACGGTCGTCACCAAACGTGGCTTGAACACCTAGAAAATGCTGGTGCAACCATGGATCCAATACTTCCATCATGCAACGACGACGATAAGCAGAAAAGCAGCCTGGACAACACGTTACTGTGCCGAATATGCTCTCGGCCGCCTTGATAACGCGGAATGCCACGTAATAACGTGCTTGTTGCATTTTGGTGAGACTATTTTCCGTTACGTTGGCGACCTCTGTATGTCCGGCAATAGCAGCAACTTTTGGATCTGAGAATCCCTGGACAATTTTGCGGACACCGTCTCTTTTTACAAAACTGTCCGAGTCGACATAGACAAGAATTTCACTCTTGGCTACCAGGGCTCCGGCGGCCATTGCTTCGCGTTTCCCTTTGTTATAGTCGAATACGTCTAACTTTAATTCAGGCCAGTGTTCCTGTGCTCTCCTAGTCTCCTTTACAGTATCATCGGTCGATCCATCATCAACCACGATGACTTCAAAAAGTTGCTGAGGATAGTCGATAGCGTAGCAGCATTCGACGGTTCGATAAATAGCATCTTCTTCATTAAATGCAGTGATAATAATGCTCACCGATGGCGTAATACTGGCATCTCGGGGAGGCTGATAAAGAATCGAAAATACAAATCTCGAAAAGATAAAACTCGCTATGGCAAGTGAATACAAATTCATCAGCGGGCTATACCAGTAATATGTGATATTACTCAAGCGAAGTCCTATGACTGCTCCCATGGCGAAAAAGATAAGCGCTAAGGCAGTTACCAGAATCAGTAACCGTTTCATAACTTTAGTTACTGATAACGTGGTAGGTTGATTACTAGAGAAAGTATTACTTAAAATTGATTTTTCGGTTCTTGACATAAAACTATCCTATCTATAACTGAAGATAACAATCACATTGAGCAAGAAGGTGTGTGTTAATTAAATTGAAATCAGATAAACTTGCCAGCGCATAAATGTGTTCTGCCAAAATTATCTTATTTTCTTCTGCACTGATTATTTTAATTTTGCGTATTACGAGCCGATCAGCTCACATTCCACCGAGCAAATATGCATCCCCGCCAGTGGAGGGGAATATATCTCCAAGGAATTCAAAGCCGACCAATTGTTCCTGCTTCTAGGAGGCTGTCCGAGAATAAAAACCGTAGCGAGGGAAAGCGGTTTTGAATCCATTGTTTCGATTAAATGAGGCCAATACTTGCTGTATTGAACGAATTTAATCGGAAAAATGGGCCAAAATCCGCTTTTCCGCAGTAGGCTTTCTATTCTCGGACAGCCTCCTAGTAGTCTTTCAATGTGATATTACCTAATAATAAGTCGATTCCCATATCAATTAACATCTGACAACCGGACAATGAATTTCTTTTTCATATACACTCTCAATAAAATATTGACTATTGATGAGA
>JAZGEP010000084.1:0-14222 GCA_036478815.1 Methylococcales bacterium | reverse complement strand
GTTAATTCAACACTGGAGAAATCACCAGATTGTAGTCCGGCTGATAACTCAGCAATGGTTTTATCTTCCATGTTTTGGTTCCAGTCCAAAATGATTTAAATTGATAGGTAAGGTAACGCGCAATACTGGTGGGTTATTTATTGCGAGTTACCTTAGATTGTCAAGATTGAAGTATTTACTTATTCAATGACTTTTGGGACAACAAACAAATTGCTCTCAGAAGCTGGTGCATTTGCCAGCAAAGCTTCTCTTTGGTCAGTTTCTGTGACTTCATCGCTGCGTAAGCGCTGCGTCATATTTAATGGATGGGCCATTGGTGAAATCCCATCAACATTTGCTGTGTTCATTTTTTCTACCAGCTCAAGAATGCTGGATAAATCCTTGGCATAGCTTGTAGTTTCTTCCTTGCTAATAGAAAGACGCGCAAGATGCGCGATCTTGATCACTTGTGCATTATCCAGTGACATAAATTCTCCTTGGAAACAGATAAGGAATGGAAATTCAATAACTTTATCATTCTGACTCGTTCTTTTCCTCCTGCTTAAACGATCTCAATCGTCGTGTAGAATAACTATAGTCCTCATGAAATAGTTTAATCAGAAGAAACATTACTTCGCCATAATGAAAAAGTTATTAAATTTCCATTCCTAATTATTTTTTCGATTCGTATAAAGTGATTGTAGAATCAGAATATGATATATGAATGATTTTTCGAGTATTCAAATATCATTGATGAGATGTTATTGGCAGTCCATTTTTTTTCCAGTCAAGCATATGACCTTTTAGTAACTGCACATCAGTAAACCCACGCAAACGCAGAAATAGTTTGGCGAGTACAGCACGAGGACCATGTTCGCAATATACGATTACTGGTTTTCCAATATTGAGTTTAAGATTATTATCCAACAACCAGCTACGCCAGAATGGGAGATGAATCGCGCTGGGAACCGAGCCTTGCCGATATTCCCAGCCTGAACGCACATCCACAATCAATGGAGCTGTTCCCGCTTCAATTTGAGTTGATAAATCATGTCCAGTCACTGACATATAAAACACCTGCATTGGTAAACAAAAGACATTATACTCTGTGTCTGAAAGATTATTTTAAGAACCGGCTCAAAGACCGAGCAACAGCAAATGAGAGTATTGCATTTGTGTTATCAGTGTGGTGAGACATGCGGGCTTAGGTAACGCGCAATCAATAACCCACGAAAGTATTGCGCAGAATTGTTGTTTGTCTTCAAGGCGCAACGTAGGGAGCATAGCGGGCTATGTAATCGAAGTTGCAACGCAGAAGACATGCAACAAGACAAGTAATACTGGTGGGTTATTGATTGCGCGTTGCCTTATTAAAAATCTATTCAAGATCTCCTTCAATTTTGCAGCAAAAGGAACATAAATACCAATGCCACTGACAACGAGTCAAAAAAAACAACTGCGCACTCAAGCGCATAATTTAAAGCCCATCGTAACCACTGGAAACGCCGGTCTAACTGATGCTGTGCTTGCTGAAATAGAACTTGCTCTGGATTACCATGAATTAATCAAAGTAAAAGTGCGTGTTGGTGATCGTGAGGAGCGCAAGCAAATGATTGAGACGATACAGAAAAAAACAGGTGCTGAAATCATTCAGAGCATTGGGCAAATTGTTGCTTTATATCGGGAGAATAGTGATCAGTAATTTGCTTGAAACGATCTTAAGGAGCAAGTATTTAATAATATACGAATTTTGACTTGCCTTTTGATCCCACAGATGCACTCATAAAATAGTTGCGTAGCTTGCTATGCTCCCATTTTATGAGTACTTCTGTGAAATCAAAATGCTGTGCCAAACTTCGGTAACTTATTAAATCCTCGCTCCTTAAAGAGATCATTGAGTGCCCTTCATGATAATTTTTTTGACCGTTTTATGTTCAGTAGCGCAGTGGCCGGTGGTGAAAGAACTAGGAGGCTGTCCGAGAATAGAAGCCGCAGCGAGGGAAAGCGGTATTGAGTCCATTTTTTCGATTAAATGAGGCGAATACTTGCTGTATTGAGCGAATTTAATCGAAAAAAGGAGTCAAAATCCGCTTTTCCGCAGTAGGCTTTCTATTCTCGGGCAGCCTCCTAGGTAATCACAAACGTGCATGGAATAACTTGAACATTCTGGCTTGTCTTTTTTGCTCCTGACGAAACGATCTCAATCGTTTCGTCAGAAACAAAAATCCTGCGCCATCATTGTTCAAGTTATTTCATGCACGTTCCTTAAGAATACGTTCAATTTTATCAATCAGTTAAGATAATTAGTAATTCCATCCATCAGCTCCTAACTATCGTTAAGAAAATGATGGAATCGAGACTAATACTTCATTCAAAAAAACTACTTTCTATTAAGCAATAAACAGTGAAGTACATAAGGGCCTGTCAAGAAATAACTTGATCATATTGCTTGTCTATCCTTCCGTCTTCGGCGTTGCGAAAAGGGTTACATACAACGAGTATGCGCTCCTTTCCGCGTCTTGAATACGAAACGATATCCGGCGCAATATGATCAAGTTATTCCATGCACGTTCCTTACCTTTTATTTTGTCCAATAGCCGCGTTGAAAGTGCTCATTTACACCTGTAAACTCCGCTCTTTCACCTTGCTCTTGAATTAAGGTGGTTTGACGAAATAAAGTTACCAACCTTGCTGGTCTTTTTGCTCCTGACCAACGCAGTCTCAATCGTTGCGTAGAATGACTATGCGCCTTTTGAGATGGTTCGGTCAGAAACAAAAATCCTGTGCAATCTTGGTAACTTTATTCCGTCAAACCACCTAAATTGAAGGCAATTTGAGTAGTTACGGACATGCTGGCTAGCAACCATGGGAAAAAGATGCTTTTCTTGAGAGAGTTGAGTCAAAAACAAAAATTCTACGTCATCATTGTCCAACTTAATTCTATGCACGTTCCTTAGGATCGGTGTATTATATACTGCTTTTCGCTCACTCGAGAGACGCTGAACCACCAAGAGGCTGTTCGTGAATAGACAACCCCTGATGACAACTCTCTGGCTGCTATTCTCGGGCAGCCTGCTAGTGAATGATATAACCCAGGAACAGCAATAATATATTGTACGTAACAGTCGCGACATCTCTATTGATATTCAAGAGACACAAACAATCGCATAGGGAAGTCTATGCGATCAATTTGAGTTATACAGAATATGAGCAGAAAAACCAGTCAGTTTCGGAGGATATAAGTACTCGGTCATAAATATTTTAACAATTTTACGCAGGATTTTTTATCATATCCAAGACGCATAGTGAGCTATGTATCTGTTGATGCAACGCCGAAGATGATAAAAAAGACAAGTAACAATGTTAATAGATTTATGATCGAGTACTTAGACTCTATGTTCCATCGTTTTAAGGTATAAGGATAAAATGGATCCAGAACGTATTTCCGAATTTCTCATGAACCACTGGATAATATCTGCAGCATGGGTTTTGGTTGTAGCGATGCTAATCCAGAATTTATTGGAATTAGTGACCAGAAAATACAAGCCGATTTCGACTGTTGGAGTGGTTGGTCTAATCAACAGTCAAGACCCTGTCATTCTTGATGTCAGAGAGGCTTTTGAATATGCAAAAGGACATATACAAGATTCAATCAATATTCCTGCTGCAAAGCTGGAAAAACGTTTAAGTGAATTGGAAAAATTCAAAAACGAATCATTAATAGTCGCTTGCCAGACAGGTACTCGCTCGACTTCAGCCTGCAAGAAACTGAAAACAGCTGGCTTTTCGGATGTATTCCATCTAACCGGTGGAATCCAGGCTTGGGAAGATCAAAAACTGCCACTAGCGCGTAAAAAGTCACAAAAAAAATCAGCGAGAAAATCAGAAAAAAACATAACAAAACAGACTAATCCCGATTGATTTTTTATATTCTTCGCACATGAAATTTAGCATATTATGTGCGTGATATTTTGTGGGGAGCAAGGCAGGAAATCTTAGCTGTAGTCACTCTACAGCAAGGTTTTCCAACGCAGCTATCCGTATTAGGTTTATACACAACCGCGCGTGCACAAAATGCTAAATTTTCATGTGCGGAGAGTATAATATCACTCCTTTCTTGTTTTATTAACTAGAGTTTAAAGTACCATGGCTGACGAACAAAAACAGTTCTCTATTCAACGCATTTTTGTTAAAGATATTTCCCTTGAGACTCCAAATTCACCAATGATTTTCACCGAAAAGTGGGAACCTAACGTTGAATTCAATCTGAGCAGTAATGCAACATCAGTCCAGGACAACTTGTTTGAGGTGGTTTTGAACATTACTGTAACCGTAAAAGTTGCTGAAAAAACTGCTTATTTAGTTGAAATTGCACAAGCCGGCTTGTTCGGTTTGAGCGGTTTTTCTGAGCAAGAAATGGGACCGATGCTGGGTAGTTTTTGTCCCAACACATTATTTCCATATGCACGTGAAGTCATTTCTGACCTGGTCATTAAAGCTGGTTTCCCTCCCATGTTGTTAGCTCCTGTCAATTTTGATGCGTTATTTGCACAACATATGCAGCAAGCTCAAGAACAGGATGACACACCAAAAACTGTTAATTAGATTGTAACTACTCAGCTTACCCTCTATTTTGCTCAATAGCCGCGTTGAATGTGCTCATTTATACCTATAAACTCCGCGCTTTCGCCTTGCTCTTGAGCAAACTAGAGGGCAATCTGAGCAGTGACATTAGGTTTTGACCAACGTTGTCTGTCATTGTGATAAAGCATAGCATTAACATTGCCCCATCAAATCAAACTCAATAGTGGAAAATCGTTACCATATTTCGGTTCTGGGAGCTGGTTCATGGGGAACTGCGCTGGCAATCTTGCTGGCGCGCAATCACCATGTCACAAAACTCTGGTCTCACAGTAAAGAAAGCGCTCTTCGCTTAGAAGAAGCACGTTGCAATCACCGCTATCTACCTGAGATTCAGTTACCTGAAGGATTGACAGTGACCAGTGACTTGCAAAGTGCAGTCGCATCGGCAAATGTTATTCTGTTTGCGGTTCCTAGTCCGGCATTTGTGACTACGCTTGAAAAAATCCAACCGTATCTAGATAAATCATCATCGATTGCCTGGGCAACAAAAGGACTGGATCCTGAAACTGGTCTGTTGCTGGATAACATTGTTACTAAAAAACTCTCAGCAAACACCCCGGTCGCTGTTATCTCAGGGCCATCATTTGCAAAAGAAGTCGCTGCGGGATTACCAACCGCAATTACCATCGCCTCACCTGATCGAGATCATGCAGAGACTGTGGCAGATTTATTTCGTAATCCTCAGTTCAGAGTGTATACATCACAGGATATGGTTGGCGTTCAATTAGGCGGGGCAATTAAAAACATTCTTGCGATCGCAACGGGAGTTGCCGATGGACTGGGGTTTGGCACAAATACTCGTGCAGCATTAATGACACGGGGACTGACTGAAATGATGCGCTTTGGTATCCAGTTTGGTGGTGACAAAGAAACCTTTATGGGACTGACTGGCTTGGGCGATATTATTCTTACCTGTACAGACGATCAGTCGCGCAACCGGCAATTTGGGTTAGGCATTGGGCGTGGACATTCCATTGAACAAACTGTTGCTTCAATTGCTCAGGAAATTGAAGGTATTCCTACAACGAAGACTATTTATCAGCTGGCGCAAAAACATGGCATTGATATGCCGATTACTGAACAGGTTTACAAGGTTCTCTATCAAAATGCCACACCTAAGGATGCAGTGAATAACTTGCTCAGTCGGCAGCCAAAACCTGAAAAACTGTAGTAATAACCATCGTATGCTTTTAGTTACAACCTTATTGTAAACAACAATGGATCACATGGTATGCTTGATTTAAGCGACGGCATTAAAAAAATCATCATTATCGCAGCAACCACACCTCTCCCCACAACACTTCGTGTCAGTTTACGTCGTAACTGGCTGGCTAGCCTGGAACTGGGTATTGCCCAGCGCGCAAACCTATTAATTATTGCCCATCCAAAAAGTGGTAATACCTGGCTTAAAGTGATGTTATCGCGTCTCTATCAGGTGCGTTTCAAGTTGCCCGATAATCTATTGAATAAATCAGATGAGTATTCACGTAAACATCCGGAAATCCCCCGCCTTGCCGCATCCAACGGATATTATAGTTACGAAGGTGTGATTGGTGATGACTTGAATATTAACAATGCAAACTCAACGTTACGCGACAAACCAATTTTATTGATTGCCCGTAATCCAATTGATATTGCGGTGTCATGGTATTTTCAGTTCACCAAGCGCCAGTCAAATCAAAAACAGGAGTTAATTAATCATTTTATTGAACATCCGATTGATCGCCAAACCATCTCTATGTGGGATTTTGTTCGCCATAGCGATATCGGCTTGCCTTTTTTGATTGAATATTTAAATCGCTGGGAAAAAACACTTGCCACCTGTCCGAATAGCTTGATGATACGTTATGAGGATTTACGCGCTCAACCAGCTGAAACACTCTCTAAAATCATTAATCTCATGGGTGAATCATTTTCGGTTGATGAAATTCAGGAAGCGGTTGATTATGGTTCTTTTGAGAATCAGCGAAAACTCGAATCCAAAGGTTTCTTTAAGCAGGGTGGAATGACTTTACGTAACCCAAGCGATAGTGAATCCTTCAAAACACGGCGCGGCAAGGTGAGTGGATATACTGATTATTTCAATCCCGAGCAAATACAAGAGCTGGAAGCTTTAATGATGTCTAATTTATCTCCAACATTCAATTATCAGCCAGCCAATAATTAAGGGATGAAAATTAAATAACTTGGATATTATGGCGCAGTATTTTTGTTTGCCTTCAAGGCGTGGCAACAGACGCATAGTAGGCTATGTAACTGTTGCCACAACGATAAAGGCGAGCAAAAAGGTAGGTCAAAATGTTCAAGTTATTTAATTTCCATTCTTAATCAAGTTACTGCGAATGAATGGTCATTCAGCTCAGCATTCAACACAAAAGCATCCGCTAATCTGGCTGGTGCTTGGTGACAAACATGGTGATAATGCACAAGTTGAAATTGTTGAACAAGCGTTACCATGGCCGTGTATTCGAAAACATGTACAAGTAAAAGACCAGTTCGCAGTCAAAAAACCCCCTGTCAAACCAAGCATTGATCATATCGATCTGCAACAATCTGATTCACTGCAAGCACCTTGGCCAGATATTGTGCTCACAGTTGGTCGCAGACCATCAATGGTTGCGTTGTGGGTCAAACAACAATCAGCTGGAAAAACCCGAATTGTGTTATTCGGCAAACCTTCAAGTCGGGTACAAGATTACGACTTGATGATTACCAGCTCCGAAATACTGATGCCACCACTGTCCAACATCATTAATATTGACTACCCGTTAATGCGCGTTGATCAGCAAGCAATTGAAGCAGCATCAAAACAATGGCAACCCAAGCTCTCTAAGCTACCCAGTCCTCTCATTGCGGTCTTCATTGGTGGCCCAACCAAACCCTATATTTACAATCAGGATACAGCGCAACATATCATCGAAATTGCCCAACACATCATCAACCAGCAAAATGGTACAGCCTATCTGGTAACCAGCCGTAGAACCCCTGATCATGTACTGCAATTACTAAAGCGGCAGCTTCCACAAGGATCCAGGCTCTACGACTGGAAAGATAAATCCGCTGAAAATCCTTATAAAGCCTTACTCGGAACAGCTGATGGATTTATCGTTACCGAAGATAGTATTTCGATGATTATAGAAGTTGCCAAACTAGGCAAACCACTCGCTATTTTCCCACTGCCAACAGGATTACTTGGTTGGCTGGATAACCATCGACGCAAACTCACCGGAAAATTATTTTCAATTAAATCAGTAACTTTGACAGACCAACTGCGTATCCGCTTGGCGTTATGTTTATATAAACTCGGAGTGGTCAGGCAGGTGCGCGATTATCGTGCTTTCCAGAACAAATTAATTGCACAAGGACATGCAGTGCCAATTGATCAGCCTTTCATCACGCCGGATCAACCACTAGAAGATGATTTAACCAGAGTGATTGCTGCAATTGTGCAATTTGTCGGAAGCTGATCATTTTCAATGAGCAAACGCCCCAACAAAAAAACCTGGCATGCTAAACACACACGAGACCCTTATGTAAAAAAAGCCCAACAAAAAGGTTATCGCAGTCGGGCAGTGTTTAAACTGGAGGAAATTGATCAGCGCCACAAACTGCTGCATCCCAGAATGACAATTGTCGAACTGGGAGCAGCACCTGGCGGCTGGTGTCAATATGTTCGCCAGACAATCGGCAAGACGGGGCGCTTACTGGCAATTGATTTATTAGCAATCGAAGCTATCACCAATGTAGATATGATCCAGGGTGATGTAACAGAAATGGACACCTTTGACAAAATCACCCGCTGGACAGCCGAACAAAAAATCGATGCAGTTTTATCCGACATGGCACCTGATCTAACTGGAATAAGCGCCACCGATCAAGCACGCTCTGCCTACCTAATCGAAATCGCTCTCGACACAGCGTTGCAACTACTTAAGCCAAATGGTTTTCTGTTGATCAAAGGTTTTCATGGGCAGGAATTTCAGACTATCCTCAAGCAAATCAAACACCAATTCAAAACAACGAGTATAGAAAAACCAAAAGCCTCCAGAGACTATAGCAGTGAGGTTTATGTGCTGGCGCGGAGTCTCAAACGAGCATAAATATTGACTGGAGAATATCTTGCTTGTTGTTGATTTCCGTTGCAAAGATTTAGCTGTTTTGCGCAAAATCCGGCAGTCTTCTCACCAACAGGTGGGGAATGCGGGCTAGCCAAGCCCAGAAAAATACAGAAAAATACGGGACAGACCACGATTTATAATAAAAGGGGTGGGCGGTTAGTGCCACCAGATACTACATATTGTACTATCTTCACTCATGGCCATGAGTGATATCGGCAACGGAAGACTAACCCACGGTTCCGCGAAGTACGGCGAATGAACCCGATGGTGAACTCCTCCAGGTAGGATTGCAGGTGTTCAGGGGTAATTGAGCCTTTATGTGTTCCCAAGATCCACCGCTTGAGCAAGCTCGAGTTTTTGATTCTTTGATAATTGCACTACTATATGTTGGGGGTGAGTGGCGCTAACCGCCCACCCCTTTATAATAAAACGTGGTCTGTTCGCTGCTTTCTATGACTGGTAGCGGTATTTTACTTGTTACATGCGGCAGTAAGCCTGAGTAATAGTGCCAGTCAGATAGTATCTCATACTGATAAACTTAATCGACACTGTAACCTAATTAATACGCACATCAAATACACTGGCCCATTGATCTCACATTGCTGATATGCCTGGCAAAGTCGAGTAATCATTATTGACAACGGCACGTCTAATGGGTGTCTCCATTATCTCCTTGAGTTATTAGAGAAAAAGTAATGCCTAAAAGCATTAACAGATAAGAGATATTTAAGTCGACCATTAGTTACAAGCTTGAGCTTGGCACTTTCTTGCGCATTATTAAAACCTTAAGGAATTAGTCCTTCGAGATAGTTTTCAATCTCAAGCACATTGCAACGGATGCAGTCATTTGCCACCGAACTTTCAATCAGAGCATTACCGCTAATGCCAAATAAGTAGCGAATTATTAACAATCCATCTGTAAGAGCATCGGCTTCTCCATTACCGTCGATATCAGAAGTGCCTGCAGTACCACATTGTTCCAGAATGGGTTCAAGTTCAGCAGCCGAACAATTAGCACAATTACTTGCAACAGCTCCTACAATTAAGCTCTCACCACGGATGCCAAACATATATCGAATAAACAATAATCCATCTGTCAATGCATCAGCGCTGGCATTTCCATCCACATCCAGCGTGCATTTCTTATCGTCGTACGTGGATTTGGTCGGATCGTTGGGAAAGACATCGGCGTTGTCGCCGACGCCGTCGCCATCGGTATCGGTGGTTTCGGTTGGATCGTTCGGGAAGACATCGGTGTTGTTGCCAATACCATCGCCGTCGGTATCGGTGGTTTCGGTCGGATCGTTGGGAAAGACATCGGCGTTGTTGCCAATGCCATCACCGTCGGTATCAATGGTCTCGGTCGGATCGTTGGGAAAGACATCGGCGTTGTTGCCAATGCCATCACCGTCGGTATCAATGGTCTCGGCTGGATCGTTGGGAAAGACATCGGCGTTGTCGCCGACGCCGTCGCCGTCGGTATCGTTGGTCTCGGTTGGATCGTTCGGAAAGTCGTCTTCGTTATCTGGAACACCGTCGCCGTCGTTGTCTGGATTCGGAGTAAAATCCCAATTCAGATTTATAATACCAGAGGCTGCTTCACTATTCACAAATGTACCATTAAATCCATCGACTGCAATGAAATACTTTTGATCCGCCTCAATAGTTAGCGACAACTCACTCTGGAAACTTCCTGCTGCTGCATCATCGTTCTCAGTCTTTTTATTCAGGATGGCCACATCGGCATTACCCTCATAAATGGCCAGTATAGTATCAAAATCGCTACCAAAGGTATCAAGTGAAAGTACCCCGCTATCGGCAGACTGAAAGGTCCACCAAACAGATTTTCCGCCAGTATTACCGTGATTCGGTTCTGGAGTCACCGTACCGTCTACAATACCCACTTCTTTAGAAGCAAAAGAGTTGTTTCCCGATATGGTTCCGTCATTAAGTGCGAAGAGAAGCGCATCTTGAATATCATCATTTAGTGGTCTGGTTTTGAAAAGCGCACCGCTTTTGATCCAACGAACTAAAGCTATATCTTGGCTTTGGTCCATAAATGGCATGCCGCCACCATGATTGAGATCTCCTATAGCCTTAAGGCGCACCATACTATTTTCAGGGTCCAGCACGTTTGATCGCTGGGCTATATTGCGATAAAGAAATTCTTCGGATTTTTCACCAGAAAGGGTAGGATCAAAAAACTGGGGTGCGAATGTATTTGGCGTACTATGGCATCCTTCACAAACCCTAAACATATCCTTGTCAAACGAAACTGGTGCTTCAGCCAATCCATCGGCAGTGACAGTAATCGTTATCGATTTTGTAGCTTCCACTCCGAGACTATTGACCACAGAGAGCTCAATCTCATGCTCGCCTAGGACATTTGTCAAAAAACTAGCATTGCTTGCAGCTGGATTAACGATTTCTGCATCTAACTGCGTGTTTAGTGTCCAGTTAAAACTCGTATTATTCCTATCAGCATAAAGCGAATCGGTAGCGCTCAAGGGTAACACCTGGCCAGCAGGGCCATAGAAATCAATTCCTGGAAAGACAAACGGAGGACTATCATCTGGCCTGAGTGTTGAGTCCACTTCTATTAGTGCGTTGGCAAGCAGATTTACGGCTCTAGAATCAGACCAAAAACGTTCATAAGTACGATTCGCCAATGGCATTAGACCTCGCTCGAAAACATGCTTTTTAACACTGTCACTCAGTCTATTAAACTTCTCGAACGAACTAAAATTTAAAGCAGAGTTGCGGGTAATGTGGCAGGCCCGGCAGTTGGGTGCGATGACTTTCTGATAGAGGTTGTTATTCTCTTCCCAGCCAGGGGGAACATAGCCGCCATTAAAGGCTACCTCTGGAAGCAATACGACATCAATATTTGCGCCGTACCAACCGGTAATCAGCTCTTTAGTCGCGACCGTAGGATTCGTCTGCAGTACTTGTTCATTAAACTATCTAAACACTTGCTCTTGAAAGGAACGGAAGAGGGATGCTTGAATAGTGGAATACTCAAACGTATCCAGATCCCAGGGTAAAAAACTGGCATGGGTATTTCCATTGGCTAAATATTCACCATTTTTATCTAGCGGTCTTGGATTACCTCCATGACATGTGTTACATAAACCCGGCACAAATTTCTCACCACGCCCGTCGAGATCAGCTTTGGTTACTCGATTGCCGTCAGCGTCATAAACATAGAAGCGGGTATATTTATCTCCG
This sequence comes from Methylococcales bacterium, assembly GCA_036478815.1. Taxonomy (GTDB): domain Bacteria; phylum Pseudomonadota; class Gammaproteobacteria; order Methylococcales; family DRLZ01; genus DRLZ01. Next base: position 2,253 of record JAZGEP010000084.1, on the reverse strand, counting down.
CTGGGGCCATTCACTGACGAACTATATTCCATGGCCACCGTTGCGATCAAACCAGTTTTGTTGATAGCATTTTGAATAATAGTTTGCGAATCACCTTCCAGCAATTGCGATATGGATGTATCTGGTTCTGACGCGCCATTTCCATAATTTTGCACAAAAGAGACAACACTACCGTTGTTTTCCCAAACATACATATCACGCCCAAAACCTAAATCAGCTGCATTCAAATAAATGGCATTTTCCGTAGATGCACCATCAAAATTGTTCTCCACCTTAAAGTCATTCAGAGTGGATTTTTTATCATTTGGATCAATCGCCCGATAATAGGCTTGAGCTGTTGTTTCGCTTTCCCGATGATCTGGCGATACGTCTTTGAAAAGACGTAGAAAATGGTCTGGATCTAAGGGAATATCAGCGATGCATAATGATGAAAAAAGCCCTAATACTAATATTGTTACGCTGATAATTGGATGAATTATTTGTTCTAATAATTGAACAAAACAATTAAATATCTTCATAATAAACTCTTATTTTTTGATTATTATTTATGTTTATGGATTGCAAATAATTATGTTGGCCAATAGTTTATTAAATTCGCGTTGTGGTTTTTGTTAATAATCTTCGGCAATACGTTTCAAAGAATGTGATGCGTTTTTAGTAATGTCATATTGTTTCTAAGATTGTATTAATTATTTCTCATTTTATTGAATCTAAGTTTCTTCTTATTGCCTTATGAATAATAAGCAGTTATATTAATTATTATGTAATATAAAAAATCATAAAATACATATAATATAGTGGGTTATTCAGGTGTTTTTTCACATAGACTTCGCAAGGTTTTTTTTACGGTTATCCTGATTGCAGCTGATATTAATGATGTACATTAAGGAATGACGTACATTAAGGGAAAAAATGGACAATGAATGTAAAGGGAAGAGGGGACGCTACTAGTACTCTGACAATTTTGGTTTGATGGATATAACCAACGCGTTACCCGCATAAATCTAGTTGGACGGATAAGCTTGCATCATTCCTCACCTGGAATACACTTACAGTTTGTTAAATTATCGTTGTCACCGTGTATCAGGTATGTCTTCCCCAAATAACGATTACAGCATTCCAAAGTCCAGATGACTACCACTCGTTATTGCGCCCTCATTTTAAACACTGGCCAGAACATTGCTTGGCTTGCAGATGATTTCTTCTGCAAAATTTTAACTATGCCACGCAAAATCCGGTTAAAATACCAGCCCAACATAGAACATAAATCGGCATTTGTGTCGTTGATAGTGTCGTTGATATGGCAAAAAAACATAAACACAAAAAAAGGTCTGCTACAAAACCGGCTACTCCAGTCAACGTCACTCCGCAAGCACTTGAAGAGCAAGTCAATAAGCAGTTGCTGCATGGTTATTTCAAGGACGCTATTAATAGTCTGAAACGATTGTTACGCATTCAGGATAAGCCAGAATGGCGCTCTATGTTGGCCATTGCTTATGCTGGCCGGTGTCGACAATTGGCTGCTCAGGGTATGCTGAAAGAAGCTGTCGAGTTGTGGCACATTATGGTTGATGTCACCGATGAACGATTAGAAATACACTACTACATTGGTTGGCTGATTAAACTGGATAGATTTGAGGCAGCGCTACAAGCCAGCAACCAGTATCGCGCACAGATGGATCGTGTAGCATTGGCTTATATCAATGAAATCTGGGCTTTGACAGCCTTAGCTGGAAACACCACCGCACTGGAAATGCTTGATGATGACGATGCGGTGATCAGCCATTTTCAACCGGCATCCAATGCGCTCGCTGCTTATTGTGATGGCGATGATGAGATGGCTGTCAACCAATTAAAATCGTTACCATTTCGTTCTCCTTACCGAAATTTTCGATGGTTGTTGTCAGCTTTGCTATGTGTGAATGATAACCAGATTCAGAGCTCAGAACTACTCGCTAAAATTCCTGTTGATTCGGCTTTTGCAACGGTTGTTCCTGTGGTTGAGGCATTGTTGTCTCAACCCGTCAACATCACTGCGCTCTTATCCAGGCAAGCTGATTTTGTTCAGGCAATACAAGGTGTGGATAAACATTTAGTCAGCTGGATAGGCAAGCTTGAAAAAGCAGGCACTGAACCCAAGCAGCTATTTCAAGCCGTATCGACTGAAGCAAAGAAAAACGCCAACCCAGAACTACAACAGACTGCTCGTGCATTACTGGTACATTACCCTGCTGGAATTAAAGCCTATCAGAA
>JAZGEP010000083.1:0-15914 GCA_036478815.1 Methylococcales bacterium | reverse complement strand
ATACTGGCATTCTAACCGTGACAAAAAACCAGAGTCAACTGGCTTCTGTGATCGGCCATGAAATTGGCCATGTATTAGCCCATCACGGCAATGAACGCGCCTCTCATAATCTTGCCATGCAAACCACGATGAAAGTTGCTCAGGTAGCCGCACCAGCCTCGCAAATGGGTCAACTTGCAGTTGCAGCACTAGGAATGGGCGCTAAATTTGGTGTGTTACTACCATTCAGTCGTACCCACGAAAGCGAAGCCGATTTAATGGGGCTGGAACTGATGTCGGTTGCTGGTTTTGACCCACGTGAAGCGCCAAAGTTATGGCAAAACATGGCGGCTGCCAGTAAAGGTGCAGCATCGCCTGAATTCATGTCAACTCATCCCTCGCATGCAACCCGCATCCAGGATTTAATAGCCTATGAAAGCAAGGTTATGCCAAAGTATCAAAAAGCACTGAGTGAAGGCAAGCGTCCCAACTGTGATCGGTTCTTGAAGTAATTGCTGGCTGCGATTGACTCAACACAGGCCGTATCCTGCTTGGATGAACCCGCATGAACTCACGCCTGGATTTATTACATCGTTATCCATTTGAAAAACTTAATAATCTGTTCGAAGGTGCGGTTCCTGCGAACGATCAACCAGCGCTATCTCTCGGCCTCGGAGAACCACAATATCCTCCACCTGCTTTTATTGCTGAGGTACTGTCAGCAAATCTAAGTGGTCTGTGCAAGTATCCGATCACCAAAGGCATATTGCTATTACGGCAAGCAATTGCAGAGTGGTTGTGCGAACGTTATCAACTGCCAACCCATAGCATTGATGCAGAACAACAAGTGTTGCCAGTTAATGGAACGCGTGAAGCGTTGTTTGCAATTGCTCAAGCAGTTGTTGATTCAAGCCAATCGCCTTTGGTGTTAATGACTAACCCGTTCTATCAGATCTATGAGGGAGCAGCTTTGCTCAGTGGCGCCGAGCCTTATTATCTGAATACCACAAAACACACAGATTTCCTTCCCGACTTTAATGCTGTGCCTGTAACTGTCTGGCAACGTTGTCAGTTAATTTATATTTGTTCCCCTAACAATCCAACAGGTGCTGTCATGCAGTTTGAGCATTTCAGTACGCTGCTGCAATTGGCTGAGCAATATAATTTTGTGATTGCATCGGACGAATGTTATTCAGAAATCTATCATGACGAAACAAAACCACCAATGGGCTTGTTGCAAGCAGCCCAGCAAATGGGGAACGCTGACTACAAACATTGCATTGTCTTCAATAGTTTATCCAAACGCTCCAGCGTGCCGGGTTTACGATCTGGTTTCGTGGCGGGTAATGCTGATATAATCCAGCAGTTTTACCGCTATCGCACCTACCATGGTTGTGCGATGCCGTTACCCATTCAATATGCGAGTATGGCAGCCTGGCAGGACGAAGAACATGTGATCGACAATCGTAATCAGTATCGGCAAACTATTAACGATGTTTACCACGTGCTTAATCCTGTATTATCTGTGGAGATACCCGCTGGCGGATTTTGCCTGTGGCCGGAAACACCCGTCGATGATACCGAGTTTGCACGCGAACTGTTTATTGAGCAGAACATCACTGTTTTGCCAGGACAATATTTGTCGCGTGACTTTGAAGGCGTCAACCCTGGCATCAACAGAGTGCGGATGGCACTGGTGCATCCACGTCTTCAATGTCTGGCGGCTGCACACAGTATTCGCGATTTTATTAATAATTTTTGAGAAACTTGACTATTCATGAATCAACTAGAAAACATCATCAATCAAGCCTTTGAACGCGGTTCAGAAATTAACCCCGCAAACGCTGAGCCAGAATTACGAGAAGCCGTAGAGACTGTATTGGCTCTGCTTAATACAGGAGAAGCTCGCGTAGCTGAAAAGCAAAACGGCGAGTGGATTGTCAATCAATGGCTTAAAAAAACCGTGCTATTGTCATTCCGAATTAATAACAATCGAGTCATGGACGGTGGCGTAACCCGTTTCTATGACAAAGTGGAACCCAAATTCGCCTCGTATTCGCCTTCTGATTTTGATACAGCTGGTGTACGCGTAGTCCCGCAAGCGATTGCCAGATCAGGTTCGTACATTGCCCCGAATTGTGTATTAATGCCTAGTTTTGTCAATATTGGTGCTTATGTTGATAGCGGCACAATGGTTGATACCTGGTCGACAGTTGGTTCTTGCGCACAAATTGGTAAAAACGTTCATTTATCGGGTGGCGTTGGTATTGGCGGTGTGCTGGAACCATTGCAAGCTGGCCCAACCATCATCGAAGACAACTGTTTTGTCGGTGCCCGCTCCGAGATAGTAGAAGGAGTGATAATGGAAGAAGGTGCAGTAGTCTCCATGGGTGTCTATATTGGTAAAAGCACAAAAATTTATAACCGTATGACCGGTGAAATCACCTATGGGCGCATTCCAGCGGGTGCAGTGGTTGTTTCTGGTAATTTACCCGCAAAAGACGGTAGTCACAGTCTGTATTGTGCAGTGATCATCAAACAAGTTGATGAGCGCACGCGATCTAAAGTCGGTATTAATGAATTATTGAGAGATACCGATTAACATTTCCTTGTAGGTTGGATAAGCGCAGCACCATACGACAGTGAAGCGGCTGCATATCCACAAAATAGAGTTCTCAGCTATTCACAGATACAAACATGAGAATATTATGCTCAATTTTCAAATCAGAGACGATACAGTTAATTTAACTTTTTCTAAAGAGTTTTCTAGCACTAGAGAACTCGTTAGTCATGATAAGGTTGATCAAGTAAACAATATTTTAATAGTATTGAAAATTAAAATATAGATAAATAAAGCCAGATAAATAAGTTTTATAAAAATTTTAAAACCATATCCGATACTACTAAAGAAGGTAAAAAATCACTGCTTCTGCGATTGGCGTAAAAGATAACGTTGAACAGATATTTAGCTAGGAGGCTGTCCGAGAATAGAAACCTACTGCGGAAAAGCGGATTTTGGTCCATTGTTCCGATTAAATTCGTTCAATACAGCAAGTATTCGCCTCATTTAATCGAAACAATGAACTCAAAACCGCCTTCCCTCGCTACGGCTTCTATTCTCGGACAACCTCCTAGTTAAATACTCTAGCACGGTAAATAGAAAAAGAGGGGGCAGTTTTTTTATAGTTTGACTCAGCCCCTTGAAATACTGATTATCTCATCATATGATTTAGGTAACAAAATGAATACAAATGAACTAATAGATGAAGCTGTTTCTCTTCCAGTTGAAAAACGGGTGTTAATTGTGGACTCTTTACTACAAAGCCTTAATCAACCGAATTCGAAAATTGATGAAAAATGGAATAAAGTTGCACAAAAAAGACTTATGGAAATGAGGTCTGGAAAAATCGAACCAGTCCCTGGCGAACAAGTTTTTAAAAAAATTTGGGGTAAATTTGAAAAATGAGTTTTTCATTTCATCCTGAGGCAGAAATAGAATTCAATGATGCGATTGATTATTACGAAAGGATAGAGTTAGGACTAGGATATGATTTTGCTATTGAGGTTTATTCCACGATCAAACGTACTGTCTCATTTCCAAAGGCATGGTCAATTATTGAGGGAGATATTCGGAGATCATTAGTCAAGCGTTTTCCGTATGGAGTTCTATATTCAGAAGAAGAGAAGGGAATATACATCGTTGCTGTAATGCATCTTCATCGTTTTCCTGACTATTGGAAACATAGAAAATGAGATGAGATAAAGCAAATAAAATAAGGAAAAGAAATACGATGCTTTTTTTAAATTTCATAACTATAAATTCCACCAGACAAGCTGGTGAACCTTGCATTATAAGTCAATCAACAATAAGCAGGATTTTTACGACAAAACCTAGAATCACCGCATGAGTCAAAAACAATCACCAGCCGATTCAAATCTTAGCCAACCGCTGCAACTCGCCATAGAACTAATCCGGCGTCCGTCAGTCACTCCCAACGATGGCGGTTGCATGGATTCAATTGTCTCTCATTTGGAACCATCTGGTTTTAAACCAACCTGGCTTGATTTTGAAGATACTCGTAATCTGTGGTTGAAATACGGTGATGCACAACCGTTATTTGTATTTCTGGGACATACTGATGTGGTTCCCACTGGCCCGGAAAGCGACTGGGATACACCACCGTTTGAACCAACCATCCGTGATGGACATCTCTACGGGCGTGGTGCTGCGGATATGAAAAGCAGTATCGCTGCGTTTCAATGGGCCGCACAGCAGTTTGTTGAAGAATGTCCTCAGCCAAAAGGCTCGATTGCACTGTTTTTAACCAGTGATGAAGAAGGATTGGCTACTAATGGTGTGGTCAAGGCCGTCGAAGCGCTCTACCAACAAGGTGAAAACATGCAATGGTGCCTGGTTGGAGAGCCGAGTAGTACAGATCAATTAGGCGATGTCATCAAGGTTGGCAGACGCGGTTCATTGTGTGCAACCATGACTGTCGAAGGCGTACAAGGCCATGTCGCTTATCCACATCTGGCTGAGAACCCGATTCATTCTTTAGCACCTGCACTGGCTGAGTTAGTTGCTGAGCAATGGGATAATGGTAATCAATTTTTCCCACCAACCAGTTTGCAAGTTTCGAATATCAATTCTGGAACCGGAGCTGAAAATGTGATTCCCGGACAGGTTGATGTGCAATTCAATTTGCGCTTTTCAACAGAACTGACACCTGATCAAATCAAGCAGCGTGTCCACGCTATTTTTGATGCACATAATCTGAAATATGCTATCCAGTGGCGGTTATCCGGGAATCCGTTTTTAACAAACGGTGGCGAACTGGTCACAGCGGCGCAAGCAGCGCTTGAGAAAATTGCCGGACGTACACCCGAATTATCCACCGCTGGTGGCACTTCAGATGGGCGTTTTATTGCACCATTAGGGGTACAAGTGATTGAGTTGGGACCACTCAACGCGACGATTCATAAAGTCAATGAATGTGTATCAATCGATGATGTTGATTTACTGGCTGATGTCTATTTGCAAATATTGCGTGAATTACTCAGTTAGTTATTTCGTAACTACTCAGCTTACCCTCTATTTTGTCCAATCGCTGTTTGGAAAGTGCTCATTTATACCTATAAACCCCGCGCTTTCGCCTTGCTCTTGAACAAACTAGAGGGCAATCTGAGCAGTTACAGATTACGCTGAATAGTTACGTTATTTCTAAGAAGCCCCCTACAAGTTCCTGGTTTTTATTACTCATTACTAAAAGTATTTCGGATTTTACTCAATCGATTCTGATATTTTCCGAATCACCATGTTTGAGAAAGATTTGATAGCGATCGTGCACACTTTTTGGGGTTCGAAAACGTGCATGGAATAACGTATCTAACAGGCATCAAACAGTGATCATGGACGGTAATGATTTGGCGATCGTTATCCAGGTAGAAACCTCTGAGGTTCCTGGTAGCGCAAGCACGGTAATATGTTGGGATTTATTAGTCTGATGCATTTTTTCAGTCAGGCTCAATGCATCCTGATCAGCCAGCTGTGGAACTGAATGTACGCCTGTTGCTTCAAGTAATTCCGAATACTGTGAACCGACTCCCTGAATGCGCATCAGATCAGCCATGCTTACCCATTGGCGCACGATATCTTCTTCAATGTTAAGCTTGCTTGCGAGATCACCGCGACTACCATCGGCTTGGCGATAGTTATCGAATAATTGTTGAATTGTTGCAATACCGATTTCTCGCAGTGCGTTGCCGCGTCCTTGCCCGATCCCTTCGATATCTTCAATAGCATATTGATTAAGAGCAATCTCTCTCAATTTATCGCCTGTAGCTTTATTTTGTGTTGAAACATTATTTTCAACATATGTGTTTTCGTTAACAGCGGAAATAGTTTGTGCGACATTGGAGCTTTCAGAAGGCACAGCTGTTGTTGTCTGCTGTACTAGTTCCGAAGCAGGTCTGATTTTCAGACCTCGTATGCGTTTATCACATTCCGCAGTTAGATCATGCTCACGTTGTTTTGCAGAAATACCACGTAGTAACCAGCCAATAATGAAACCGAGAACAGCTGCGATGATCAGACAGAGCAGTATTTGTTGGATAAGATAGCTCATAATTAATTCCCCAAAACTTTGAATTCAATGCGCCGATTTTTTGCTCGACCTTCTATTTTTTGATTATCCGCGATCGGTGATAATTCGCCATAACCGACAGCCGATAAACGATTTAAACCGATGCCATGCGCGGATAAATAACGAATGACGGCTTGTGCTCTGCGCGTACTTAATTTCCTATTGTATGCTTGACTGCCTTGTGAATCAGTATGACCACCGATTTCAATTCGAGCATTCGGACAACCGCGTGCGACCTCCACCAGCTGCTCAAGCAACGCATTACTTTGTGTATCGATAATGTCACTGTCAACATTAAAGCGTATGTGTTGTTCGCCAAGGATGGCGTTGAAATGGTTTTGACAGGAGGCTGCTACAGTCGTCAGCTGTGGATTGTTGGGTTTCGTTCTCGACTCAAGTATTGCAGTATCATCTGTAGCGTAGTGGACTGACTCAGGCACGGAAATATTAAAGGATGCCTGGAAATCAGGATGTAACACGTTGCTGACAGCCAGTTGTATTTGCCTGCGTGCTCGTTCACTTGATGTTGTTCCAGTCACTTGTATTGTTGTATCAGTAAGTTGCGCTGAACCTTTGTCAAGCATCTGTAGTTGAGTCAAAGCTGCTTCTGCCGCTTGTCTCCAGCCATCAGGCGCACTCGATTGAATGTTAAGTTGCTCTGTAACATTGTTGGCCCCGAATCGTTGTTTAGCAATATTGATCAACAGTTCGCGGGTCTTCAAGTCAGGTACCACACCGTTCAATACAACTTGACCGTTATTGATGGTGAATTGTGTCTGGTATCCCAGTGACGGCGTTAATGCCGAATCTTCACCAGCAACTGTGATCTGATTATCGACACCACTTACACCCCAAATATCTGATGCAATTTCACCTGCCTGTTTGCGTAGTTTGGCACTGGTTGCCATGCCTGATAATTTAAGTTCACGACCATCCAGCGAGCTTTGTACCCAATTAAGTCCCTGGTCATGTAAAGCCGCTGTAGTGCGAGTGGATAAATCTTCTTCTATTGTTAGTGCATGGTTGCGCACACAGAAAAATGCAAGCAGACCCAATAAAATCAGGCCGAGTAAAAGCAGCAATAGGCGATTCATTGGACCTCCGGTTGAACTAATAAAGATGACTGCTGGTTTTGAGGAAAAAGGGATTGATCAAGCAGGAACAAAGCCAACTTCGGGATTCTGGAGAGAAGATTGCAGCTGGTCTGGCGATCAGAGTCGGGGTTGTATAAACTGTGTTTGTTTTCTATCATAGCTTGACGCCCTTTTGTTGGCTTGGGAAGATGCATGAAAAAGCTTCCAACTGACTTGTCTTTTTATGTCTACCGCATTGCAAGTACGGTTGCATAACTAGGAGGCTGTCCGAGAATAGAAAGCCTACTGCGGAAAAGCGGATTTTGGCCCATTTTTCCGATTAAATTCGTTCAATACAACAAGTATTCGCCTCATTTAATCGCAAAAATGCACTCAAAACCGCTTTCCCTCGCTACGGCTTCTATTCTCGAACAACCTCCTAGCTATGTGCCCTTCGCTAAGTTTTCAAAGACAAACAAAAACCCTGCCATCATTGTACTACTTATTCTAGACTGTTAACTCAGTTGATTGAGTCAGAGCATACTGGTCTTTAGTTTTTACAGTATATTTGTTTCTAAAGTCAAGTTTATGAAAGCCTATTGAACATGATGGATAAAAAATAAACAGGGTTAACGTAATGAGCTTCGGAATGTGCATGGAATAACTTGAGCAATTGACGTAGGATTTTTGTTCATATTCAAGGCGCGAAAACAAGCGCATAGTGAGCTAAGGAGCGAGGATTTAATAAAATCCGAATTTTGACTTGTCTTTTTGTCCGTCTTCCGCGTTGTAGAAACAGTTGCGTAGCTTGCTATGCGCCTATTTCTACGTCTTGAAGACGAACAAAAATCCTGCGTCAAACTTTCGTATATTATTAAATCTTCGCTCCTAAGTAACTGTTTTCGCAACACCGAAGATGAGCAAAAAGACAAGTCAATTGTTCAAGTTATTTCATGCACGTTCCTTAGTTTTAGTCGTAACATCTTTTTTTATGTTTTTGGGTGCATACTAAATAGGTGACCATAAGTTTTTTAACAATTTTGCACAGGGTATTTTGTGGTATTCGAGGCGCAACGCAGGGCACATAGTGTGCTATACAACCGAAGTTGCAACGAAGAAGAGCGCAAAATAAACCAGTAAAATGTTAAAAAATTTATGGTCACCTACTTATTATCACCAGCAGGTTCATCGACACGATTTAGGATATGCAGAAATGATTACAACGGTGACATCGGCCTTCAGCACTTCCAAAAAAACATTTGAGCCATCTATGACATCATCTGAATATGTAATCACTGAAAATAGAAGTATCTTGATTACTATGCTCACATCGGTAGTATTATTAGTGCTCTCGCTTGTCCTGGTGTTTGTAAGCAGAATGAAGTATGGAAAAAACCAATATCACGCTCGACTTGTTTTTACAGCCTTACTGATGTCCGTGTGTATTCTGTATACAGTTAAATTGAGTGGTTTGCTGAATGATGCATAACCAACCGTTGCTGCTGACCTAACAAGCATTCTTTGTAAGGAATGCATCACCAAGCAAAAGTGGATGAAAAAAAACTAGCAATATGGAAAAGCACAACTCGCTTTTTTAGCAGTTGCAATCATATTCAAGTAATTCAGAATTGGAATAAGCGTGTTATTTATGTGCGCCAATTTGAAACCCCGCAACTAACAGCATTACTGTGTAATCCAGATAAATTCATACAATCTGGTCACTGTTTAAAAGATGGCGATTCCACGACAGTGACCTGTGTGCAGTTGGGAAATGAGCAGTTTGTCATTAAACGCTATAACATCTTAAGTTACTGGCATGCGTTTCGACGTGCCTTTCGAGCCAGTCGCGCAGCACATTGCTGGCATAATGCTCATTTACTAAATCATTATCAATTGCATACCCCGTCGCCGGTAGCCATGGTTGAACAGCGTTGGGGTCCTATCAGAAGAAAAGCCTATTATATTATGCGGTTTGAGGCAGGAGAGTCAGGACTATCAGTGATTAAGAATGCCAATGTTAAACAGCGTGAGAGAGTATTGCTTGATTTGCATGACGACATGCAAATAATGTACGCAAACAACATCAGTCATGGAGATCTCAAGGCAAATAACTTGTTATGGACAGATCAATCGGCTTGGAGTTGGCTTGATCTGGATGGAATGCGCCAATACCGGTCATCGCTTAGATTTGCTAAAGCCTGGCGCAAAGACATGCGCCGCTGGTTAAAAAACTGGCGAGAACAACCAGAGATAGAACAGCAAATTAAACACATTTTTGAGTGGTTATGAGGTTGTTACAAAAAGAAACGCTTGAGCTTGATTCTGCATTTCGAGCAAACTTTAAAAAATCGCCTACTTTTGAACAGCTGATGGCAATTGAAGGTCAGGTTTTCAAAAATGCTGGTTGTAGAAAAACCATGCGTTTTGAAGTTGCCAGCAATGGTTATTTTATCAAGATCCACTACGGTGTTGGTTGGCGCGAAATATTTAAAAATCTTATCAGCGCACGTTTGCCGGTAATTGGTGCACAGAATGAGTATGATGCAATCCACAAACTTGCTGAGTTAAAGATTGAGTCACTGCAGTTAATCGGTTTTGGACGGCGTGGAATCAACCCTGCGCGCCAACAATCGTTCGTGATCACAAACGAGTTGGCAGATCATATTAGTCTCGCTACCTTAAGTCAGCACTGGGTAGACCATCCACCAAAACCAAGTATAAAACGACAACTAATTGGTCAGGTTGCCAGCATCGCTCGTAGCTTACATGAAAACGGCATCAATCATCGCGATCTATATTTATGTCATTTTCTGCTTCAAAAACAATCCAACGTTGACGATTCCAGATCTGTATTACACTTGATTGATTTGCATCGGGTTCAAATCCGTTCAAGTACACCACTGCGTTGGAGAATCAAGGATCTTTCAGCGCTTTATTTCTCCAGCATGGATATTGGTTTAAGTCGAACTGATTTATTACGATTTGTCCGCGAATATACTACTGAGAAAAATTTACGCGCCAGTCTCACAAATAACGCTGACCTCTGGAAACAGGTTGAGCGCAAGGCTTCTTTGTTATACCAAAAGCACCATTAGTGGCGCATTTCTCACCAGTTAATGAGATGATGGCGTAGATTGGCAACATGGATTTTGAAATTATTGGTGACGTTCGCTATCCTGAATCTTTCGCTCAAGGCTCTGGAATTCGAGAGCTTCAGCGCCTCCAGAAAATTTATGGAATTGGGCGGTGGCGGAAGCGCAAAGGAGAAGCGACCATTAGTCTGGAAGATGGAATAGCGTTAAATGTAGAGGTTCATCGGTATGAAACTCACGGAATAGGAAAGCGTGAGTTCAAGATAAAGCAGTATTTGGAGTAAGGTTTATGGGCAATCCACAATTTGTCATTTGTATCAATAATTCAGGCTACGAGGTGTCGCTTGATCTGCGTAAATTGTACCGGTTAGTGTCTGATGAAAAAGCTGTAAAGCATCATCAATTACGGGTCATTGATGAGTCGGGAGAAGACTATTTGTAACTTCTCATTAATCACCGGCACCCTATAAATCAAATAGTTATAGGCCATAAAAAATAAAAGCTATTATGTTTTTTTGAAAAAACACGTCTAAATCATTGATTGTTTCCTGAGAAATGGTCAAAATAATTTTTTTCTTGTTTTTTCATGACTGTAACTCATTGATAATAAAGGTGCCGGTGATTAATGAGAAGTTACGACTATTTGTATCCAGAGTCTTGTTTTTTGCCTGTGGCTTTGTCTGAAAATGTCGCGCAACAAGTTGCACATACTGCATAAACGCATTGCAGTTGACCCCAAAAACATCAACGCTGTGAGGCATATTTAAGCCATCTGCGTTTATTGGCTTCGTCTTTTTTGAATTCGATCAAGTTTTCAAGGCGTAGGGGTTTAGCGACATAATAACCTTGTATGTAGTGACAGCCCATTTTGCGTAAAGTAATATATTGATTTTCAATTTCCACGCCTTCTGCAATCACTTTCATTTTAAGCGCTTCGCCTAGTTTGATCATGATGTCCACCAAGACTTTATCTTGCTTGCTGTTATGCATTTGACGAATAAAACTCTGATCAATTTTCAAATATTTAACCGGGAATCGGCGTAAATAGTTAATTGCTGAATAGCCTGTACCAAAATCATCGATAGAAAAATCAATCCCTGATTCTTTCAGCAAGTCAATCTGTTGCAGGGTTTTCTCCTTTTCATCCATCAGTAGAGATTCAGTAATTTCAAATACGATGTTTTCCCGAGGAACATTATATTTATCCAGAATATTCAGCCAGCGTGAACTGGCATCGGGCATCAAAAACTCTTGACTGCTACGATTGACTGAAATTTGTAGATTAATGCCTTCCTGATGCATGCGCTGGATATCTTTACAGACATTCTCTAACACCCATAAGCCCAGATGACGAATTAATCCTCCTTGTTCAGCAACAGCAATATAATCATTGCCAAGCAGTGTGGTTTTGGCATCATCACGCCAGGTAACCAGCGCTTCACATTTATTAACCTTACCTGTTGCCGTATCTATAATGGGTTGATAACAAACTACAAACTGATCTTTTTGTAATGCTTGCTCAAGCTCCATGCGTAACTTTAATTCTTGTGAGCTTTGTTTCCTCAGTGCTTTATCAACCAGGCAATATGTTCCGCGACCGATGACTTTTGCTTGATACATGGCGCGATCAGCATGCCTGAGTAAGGTGATTGCATCATCGCCATCGCGTGGATAAAGCGCAATACCAATGCTGCAGGAACTAGCGATTGTATGACCGCTCAAGCGTAGTGGTTTTCCCAGTTCTTTTAACAAATCATTTGCCACAGCTTCAATCTGATTGCGTTGTTGAATATTTTGTACAGTCATCACAAATTCATCGCTTCCACCACGGGCAAGAATGTCACCAGGTTGCGTTGCGCTTTTAAGGCGACTGGATAATTTGCGTAAAAACTGATCACCACCTGGATACCCGAGCATGTCATTGACTTGTTTGAAATAGTCGAGATCAATGTAAAGTAGCGCGAAAGGTTGTATTTCATTGTTAGCCGCTTGCGCGATCATTTTGCTTAGGCGAGTCAGTAACAGACTCCTTTTGGGGAGCTTGGTAATTGAATCATATCTGCGTTGTAGTTCGAGCTTTTTGTGATCGTTTCTGTGTTGTCTGCGGGAGCGCAGATAAGTCCATGCAACTATTCCGACCATCGCTGCCAGGAATACCAAACCGAGAATGAAAAGTCCATACTTCTGATATCGCGAGTCTAGATACCAAGGAGATTTTTTGGGGTCAATGATCAATTGCCAATCCCCGAAAGGGAGTCGAATGTTGGCAATACTCTGTTGTTTTGCTGCCACAATTGGCTGTTGTGCACTGATAACCATATGATGCAGACTTTGTTGGTCTTGAAGCAAAACGTCGTAATTGGTCATCAATGCAGCAACTCCAGCATCTTTGAGCAATAGTTTATGATCAACGATTGCACCCACCACGCCCCATATCTTATCCTTCTTCTCGCCGAGTAATACTGGAGTCCAGACCACCAGCCCGTAGCCCCAGGTATTCATATCAAACGGGCCACTCACAATCATTTTTCTCTGCTTAATGGCTTGACTTGCACCACTCCACAGACCTGGTTCCTCAACCAGTTCAAGTCCTGACAAAGGGTCTCCAGAAAATGCAGGGTAGACATTTTGCACGACCATATCCGGAACCATAAATACTCGTTGAATATGTAATTGGTGATGATCAAATCCTTTAGCCAGTCGTACAAATTGCTGATGATCCATAGCTGGATTATCTTGAATAGCAGTTTTCATCATCTCAAGAGGAAGCATATTGGCATGAATTAACAACTCGGTTCTGGTCTTGACTGCATCAAGAGAACTGAGTAGTTGTTGGTGTTGTGTTGATTGTGTTTTTTGAAAATCAAAAAAAACCAGGATAAAACCAAACGCTAAAATACCGAGCACCAACAATGTTGTTGCCATCCAGACTTTGATTGTTCCAGGTTGCGTTTTTCGGTTCGATTGCCACAAGTGCGAAGTGCTTTTGCTTTTGTTCAAATACGTATCATTGAACATAGAAATGATTATCAGTGATTGAGGTTATTAATTATAAGGACGAGAGTACTCTATAAGGCGGATCAAAGCTACTGGTTTTACGTTACCCATCAAGGAAATTGATGTTCATCAGGTATTTTATGGTGGTTACTTTTTTCCTGCTCACAGGAACGTGCATGAAATAACTTGAACAATGACGGTGTGCAGGGTTTTTGTTGCTGAAGAAACTTTCTCAAGAGGCGTAGAGTTGTTCTACGCGATGATTGAGATCGTTTGGTTCGAAGCAAAAAGACTAGTCAGAATGTTCAAGTTATTTCATGCATGTTCCTTGAGATCCAGAAAAGCTGGTGAAACAGAGTCAAATAACGCTAGAATGACTTCTTCTCATAGAGAAGTATAAGGCGACTTGATCATGGCTACACAACAATTTTATCTTCACCATACCAGTGTTCTGGTTTCGGATACCGAGCGCGGATTAGAGTTTTATACAGGCGTACTAGGGCTGCAGCAGCTGAAGCGTCCAGATCTTCCCTATCCAGGTGCGTGGCTACAGGTCAGCCAACTTCAACAGATACATTTGTTAGAGCTTCCTAATCCTGATCCAGTAACTGGTCGCCCAGAGCATGGTGGACGCGATCGCCATCTAGCTATGATTGTTGCCGATTTGGATGAAATGAAAGCAAAGCTGGATCAGGCCGATGTCACTTACACGCTTAGTAAATCCGGACGGCAAGCGCTGTTTTGCAGAGATCCAGACAGCAATGCAGTCGAATTGATTGAAAAAGGTGTTTTGCCGGGGACAGAAACACTTTTTGATTAGCCACTTGGTTCTACAAAAAGTCGACTCTAACTAAAAATTGTACCGGGAATAAGTAGAAAAAAAGGCGCCGGAGAAAAAGTAAAGAGGGGAGGCATCTCCGGCGTCTAAATTCAGCAGAAAAGCTGAATAGTATGCCCATAGGGGAAAGCATACTTGTTAGTTAAGACTTTTCGCTGGTCAAAAAGTTCACCAGATTGAGATATTTCAACAGATACTTTGCGCGGTCGCGGATGCAGTTTTCTATTGGTTGATTTTTGGAATTAGATTGCGTTGTTGAAACAGTTGCGTAGTCTGCTATGCACTCGTTTTTGCGCCTTATTATCGACAAAAAAGTTACTTGTCTATAAAAACCACATTGCTCACCCGTTGATGAGGGGATTGCTCAGCTATACCTTTCGCGTTCAAGAATACCTGATTTAGAGTGCGGCAGTTTTTGTGAAGGGCTAGGAGGCTGTCCGAGAATAGAGAGCCTACTGCGGAAAGAGGAATGTGTGCTAGAGCGGGGCAGGGAGAAATACTTCAACTTTTAAGCCCCCAAGTTTACTCCCTTCAAACTTTAGTCGACCATGGCTTAGTTGCACCAATTCTTTAACAATACTTAGTCCTATCCCATGACCTGCTGTTGTCTCATCTGCGCGTATTCCTCGTTGCAGCACTTGCTGTAATTTGTATTCCGGTATTCCCGGACCATCATCTTCGATGTTCAAATACAACCCGGTTTGTTTTTTATGCGGCTCACGAGGAAAGCTCACATTAACATCAACAGATGATTTGCACCATTTACACGCGTTATCCAGCAGGTTGCCGATAATTTCATACAAATCACCTTCTTCACAGCTGATTTTTCCGGATGCTGGACATTGTGTTCGAATTTGTATGTCTTTGGTGGCGTAAACCTTTTTTAATGCATCTGAAACTTTTGTAATCAATTCTGAAACAACAATTTCAGGTGAAATCAACGGTCTGGTCGTCGCTGCAGCATGTTTGAGTTGATATTCGATAATATCGTCCATGCGTGATACCTGATTACACACTGTCTGGATTTTTTCATCAGATCGATTCACTTGATCACAAAACCCGCCACGTATAATTGCAAGCGGAGTTTTCAAGCTATGAGCCAAATCCGCCAGTGTATTTCGATAACGTTCTTTACGTGAACGTTCACTGTTTAATATTGCGTTGAGATTATTCCCCAATCCTTGCAATTCCTCTGGATAATCATCAGGCAATCGATCAATACCACCTGCTTCAATAGCTTTTACATCCTTGTTCATGCGGCGCAGTGGTTTTAAGCTCCAACTGAGGATCCAGATTTGACTGATAACCAGCAATACGCCAATTCCACCCAACCAGTACCAGAGCGTTTTATGAAATTGCCGGACTGGATGACTTAATGCCTTAATGTGTTCGGTGACTGCAAATATCAGACTTCTTGAGCCTTTCTTCATTTCCCATTCAATTGGATAAAACAGCTCTAAACGTTGTCGGTTCGAACGGAAAATTGAGGTACCGACTAATGGTATAGGATCGGGCACATCAATGGACATGCCAACGGCTGATGGAGAACGCCACAGTTGATTGCCATATTGATCCAGCACAAAGCCTTGCAAGCCTGATCCTAATTCTGTAAGTCGTGGCTCTGATAAATTTTTCGGTAAATAAATAGAGCCATTACGTTTCACGTCGGCAACGCCAACCAGAGAGTAGGCGTACACTTGAAGTCGTTCACGAATTGCCATTTCACTGCTTTGCCGAAATGCACGCTCAAGTGCGATGCCAGCCAAACCTAAAAATGCGATGAGGGATAGAA